>JAJRXE010000021.1 GCA_024276455.1 Calditrichota bacterium | reverse complement strand
GTCCAGTTCGGCCAGTTCCGCCCGAATTAAGTCCGGGTCGATGCGGGTACCACTGGTTTGCAACACAATCCGTTCGGTAAAATGACGAAATTCCCGGACATTGCCCGGCCAGGGGTAATTAAAAATTTCCCGAAATTGGTTTAAATTCAACGGTTCGATGGAGCGATTGTACTTGCGATTGAACTCTTTGAGAAAGTGGCGGAACAGCACCGGAATGTCTTCCGGTCTCTCTCGCAGGGGAAGCAAATGCAGGGTGATGATGTTCAGCCGGTAAAACAAATCTTTGCGGAACCGCCTCTCCTGTACCGCAGATTTGAGGCTGCGGTTGGTGGCCGAGATAATGCGCACATCCACTTTCACTGGATGCAGCGCCCCCAGCACATCCACCTCGCCGGTTTCAATCACCCGCAACAGTTTGGCCTGCAGACCCAGCTCCAGATCGCCAATCTCGTCCAGAAACAGGGTGGAACCATTGGCCAGTTGAATTTTACCGATTTTATCTTCGAAGGCATTGGTGAAAGCCCCTTTGCGGTAACCGAACATCTCCGTTTCTAACAGATTAGCCGGGATGGCCGCACAATTAATTTTCACCATGGTACGATTTTTTCGTCGGCTGTGGCGGTGAATAACCCGGGCCAGCACCTCTTTGCCGGTTCCGCTCTCGCCCAGCAAGAGAATGCGGGTGTCGAACTGGGCCACTTTTTTGGCATTTTCCAGCACCTGCTGCATCCGGGGGTTGCGGGTAATAAACAGAAATTCCGCCTGCTCTTCGCCCGACTGATTCCGCCCCAGGGGCTGAAAATACTGATTCATCTGTTCCGCCAGGGATTCCAGGGTAACCCGATTGGAATATTGCATGGGGCTTACCCGGGGAATGGGAAAGAAGAAGTACCCATCTTCCACCCTCATAATGACGATGCGTGGACAGGGCAAATCGTACAGCACCCGGGTTTGCTCTTCGGTTAAATAATCCAGCGCTTCGCTGTCCACAATGAACAGCCCCAGATCCCAGCGGGTAAACAGGGATTGAAAATCGCGAATTTCGGTAATGAATTTAATGGGGAAATAGAGCAGGTCTTTAATGCTTAACAAGGCCCGTTTTAACTCCTCGTTGTAAACAAAAGCCAGACCGATTGCTTGCGGCATACCACCCTCCAGAAGGTCTTGGGTTTAAACCAAACCAAATCGGAAACCACTCCTAATACAAAAATCGATGAAATCGGGCAGGACTTTAACAATTGTTTTAGCGCTGCTCCGGGAATCGTGAAAGACCACCACATCACCCGGCTGCAACTGTCCCTGGAGGTGCTCCAGCACCCGGGAAGCCTCCCACTTGAAATCGTTGCTCAGCAACGACCAGAGCACCAGGTCTTTCCCGCTTTCCTCCAGTGCACGATTCAGGGCAGGACCGAATATTCCGTAAGGTGGGCGAAACAGGCTGGTCGGTTCTCCCCAGAAACGCCGGATCAGGGAATCGGTAAAGCAAATCTCCCGAAAGAGCCGCGCAGACGAACGACAAAAATATGGGCGGTGGTAAAATCCGTGATTGCCCAGGCGGTGAGTCCGATAGGTAAATCCCTTCAGGGCATGGTGGTAACGATAGAGCGCTTCTCCGGACAGGAAAAAAACGGCGGGAACCCGGTAATTGCGGAGAATTTCCAGAACCGCCGGGGTAACAGACGGATGGGGACCGTCGTCGAAGGTCAGGTACACGGTTTTTTGACGGGAAGGAAGACGCCAGACTAAATTCTGAAAGGCCGGAAAAATAAGGTTTCCCATTGTCTTGTGCAGACTCAAGCCTTTCTCTCCTTCCAGGTGAATTTTTTTAGCAGCCCCCGCAGCCCCACCAGTAGAATATAGGGTGGTTGCAGCCATTCGGCAAGCGGAAACCAGCGCAAGAGGTCGCGGCGGCCAAAGTATTTCAGACCGGTAAACAGCAACAAAAACTCCGGGACCCATTTCAGCAACAACGCGCCCAGGTACACCCGCAGCGGCAGCCAGCCAATCAAGCCCAGCGGCAGCCCCAGCACCACCGCCAGGTAAAACAGGTAAATCAGCACCAGCACCAGCAGGATGCTTCGGTCCGGGTAGTGCAACGATTTGGAAGCCCAGCGCGACCGTTGATTCAGAAAGCCGGCCAGGTCTTTGACCGGGTGAGTGTAGTTGATGGTGCGGGGATCCAGCGAATAACGTACCTGCCAGGAAGTTTTGCGATGGATGTTTTGCAGCAACAGGTCGTCGTCTCCGGAGGGAAGGTGGTCGTGCCCGCGGTAACCTCCCACCGCTTCGAAAGCCTCCCGCCGATAGGACAAATTGCTGCCGTTGCAAATCAGGGGATTTCCGTTTCCCACACTTCCCATGCCACAGAGCACGATCCCGGCAAATTCCAGGGTCTGGAGTCGGTGGAAAAGGGTTTGTTCGCTGGCCGGGTCGAAGGTAATAATGCCCGCCACCAATCCGGTGTGCGCATCGTACTGCCGCACCATGCGCTCGATCCATTCCGGCTGAGCCACGGTGTCCGCGTCGATGGTGAAAATCAGTTCGCCCCGGGCCTGGCGAATCCCGTATTCCAGCGCCTGTTTTTTATAGGTTGGTTTTTTTCCGTCGTTGGTGTAACGGAGCAACCGGAAATGGGGTTTGTCGGCAATGAAGTGCTCCGTGATGCGGGCAGTGTCGTCCACCGAGCGGTCGTCGATTACCAGGACCTCAAACCGCTCCTGCGGGTAAGTCTGGCGGGCCAGACTGCGCAAACAGCGTTCGATGTTGGCTTCCTCGTCGCGAGCCGGTACCAGGACGGACACCCGGGGAGTTTCGGTTCCTTCCCCCTGCTCCAACCGGAAGAGTCCAATCCAGAAGTAGAGAATCACCAGGGCATAAAAAACGCCCAGCAGCAGTACCACACCCGCCAACAGATTCAAAACGTTTTCTCCATGTTAATCATTCTCCCCGGCGTTCGCGGTTTCAGTTTCCGGCCGTTTCCCTCCCTTGTTACGCCCCCGGCGACTGCGATTCCATTTCAGACGGAAGACCAGCACACTGCCCAGCAG
>JAJRXE010000318.1 GCA_024276455.1 Calditrichota bacterium | reverse complement strand
GAAAAAATATATCTGGATAAAGACATCCCCGGAATATCGAATGACATTGCCAGCGGCCGTCAGAAAATTGTTTTACGTTCAGAATCGGTTCTCTTTACCCCCTGGTATTTCTATGGTTTTCGCTTCGCCATTTTCGGTTCCCTGGATGTGGGCTTCATTTACCCCAATACGAAACTTCCCACTTGGGATTACCCGATTTACAAAATTGGTTTAGGATTGCGCATCAGTAATGACCACCTGGTTTTTAAAAATATTGAGTTCAGCATAAGCTATTATTCGACCTCGCCATATGACAGTTTCTGGAAATTCCGATTTACTACCCGCGAACCGCAACTATTTCGCGCAGTACAGGTCTCGGCACCCAGTATTTATCGATATGAATAAATTTGGTAAAATAGAATATGACGTGAAAATCCTTAGGGAAATCCATCAAAAGATAAACCAAATTTTTTTCTTCCCGCGAAAGGCTAAATGGCTAGACCAGACAAGCATGGCGCTTTGTGTACTTGAAAAAAATTCCCTGTTTTAGATTTCCATTTGATAGCTGTAACTATCACCACAATCCAATCAACTCACATCCATTCTTTACGCCCCTACCCTTACAGACCCGGCCATGAGGGTCCTCTGGAAGTTCATTTTACCCGAGGATTCGAATAAAAAAATTTCAAAACGGTGAAATTTTTAAATGATCCGGACGGGAGTTACGATAGAGATATTCTGGGCAAAGAACTGGCGAACTTCTGGTTTGGTTACGAGGTCCCCCACCACTCCGGTATTTACGGGACTGTCCCAAATTTTGGAGGGGTGAAGGGGGTGCAATTATTACACATTTTATTTGCAATAAAACCTTTAAATACCGGTAAAAAGGTATTTAATGGAAAGATAGGGAAAGCCCAAATAGCAAGAGGAAAAAGAGCAAAAGGTCATCACGCATAAAGGTATAAGACATATGGTAGAAAAGTAAAAGCAAAGAGCACCAGGTGTAGAAGCGTAGAAAAGAAAGTCCACCAGACAAAAGATGCAGAGTGGACCTTCTACTAAAATTAGAACTGATTTTTTATTAATACTGTGTTCTTGCTAAAACACAATATAATCACGTATTTCGTGAACAGAAATTAATACCATCCCAGCGAGTAGGAAAAACCCATTTTTAGGGTAAAATAAGGAAAATCGTCTCTTTTTTCACCAATTGTTTTTACACCCTGCACCCACTGATAGATACCTGAGAGCATGAACATGGTATCGTGACCAATGGGAACGAATATTCCGATCTTCGGCGCCAGACCGAACTGCCAGGTTCCGGCTTCAAACGTGTAAATGCCGATATTCATGGTTTGCAGGAAACGATAAAGACCAACATTGAGACCCACGAACGGGTGAATGGGAGCATTGTAAGCAAACATGTAACGGGCACTTACCATCAACGGGAAATTATTAATATACCGATCCTGAACTCCGGAAATATCCACGTTGTCCAATTCGATCATTTCACTGTTGCGCTCGTAAAAAACATGCCAATTAAAAGACACACCGATAGAAAGGTTCTGATTAATATATTTACCAAATTCGAATCCAAAACCGCGAAAACTGGTATTGCTAATGTAGTCCTTGGTGGATCCGGTTGGAAACGAGATGTCATAATTGATAATTCCGTACGATTCTTGCCCAGAAACTGATGACAAGGCAATCAACATTAAAATCAATGTAACAAGCCAATATTTTATTTTCATCTTTATTCTCCGTATTTATTCAAACCAATTCTATAAAAAATTTTATTACAATTCCGTTAAATTCGAATGGGATACTCCGGATTATTCTATTTTACCTTGTCCCAGGTATTTCGATTGACCGAAGGCTTTCTTAATACCTCTTTCAATGCGATTTCTCACATTCACGGTATTATCTTCGGTCACCCCGTTTAGCGCAGCAGCCCAGGCAATCGGAATTTTCTGGTTCTCCAGATCAACATTTTCTAAATCCACCATCGAGATAAAAATGGTGCCGGTGGTAAAAGAATAAGCGTAACCTCCATAACCAGGTGGATAATACCAACCCCCACCGGGGTATCCCCACCAGCCCCAACCGGGATACCAGCCCCACCAACCCCAATAACCGCCATAGTACCCGGAATACTTCTGTTCAGCCACGGCCACCAGAAAAACGGCATCCGGCTTGTTATTCTCAGGGTCAGTTTCCTCCACAAATCCCATGGCCTCAATATTTTGCTTGACTTGCGCCAGGATGAAATCATCGTAATCACGATTAATCTCATCTTGCTTTGTCGAATCCACTAAATGAACAACTGTATCCGGTAACACGTAAGTTTGGAATCGACCATAATCGACATTTTTGTCGAAAATCGTGATGACTATATCCATTTGGTTAATACTTAAAGGATTGCCAGGATAACACGACAACAGTACAAGGAATAATCCCACAATTGCAATTATTGAATACCAAACAAACCCACGACGGGTTAAATTAAACAATTTCATATAACCTCCGGTAAATTTTTATGGTTTCTAAAATGAATTTTCTATCATTATTTTTTGGCCGTTTGGGGAGGAAACTCCGCCAAAACCTTTTCTACAATTGCATCAAGATTTTTTTGAATTTTCTGGGGATCGGAATACCCCTTCACCACATCGGTTGCCATACCGCGCCAAACAACATCCTTTTTTGAGACATCCGCAAAGTCGATAATCAAAGTGCCCTCCTCGTATTGATGAACATCCACTCTACCACCGTAACCGCGCCGTCCCCACCAGGGGTCATACCAACCATATCCCCCCCAGTCGGTAACGTTGATTTTTTCCTTGATCCCAGCATGAACGAAAATTAATAAATCGGCCTTCTCGGGTTCCGTACGGGTTAACCCTTTACCTTCCATGATACGGGCAACGGTTTGCTCTACTCGCTTTTTAATAAGCGGATGCTTTGCCAATTCATCTCCCGGTATAGGCGGGCCTTCGTAAAAACTAAATGTCTTAAACTTGCTAAAGTCGGTTGCCCGGTCCCAATCTGAGATTACATTTAAAGAGGAACAGCTTAACAAAATCAACCCCAAAATTCCAATTAAAACCGTTAGTTTAACCATCTTCATGGTTATTCTCCTTATGTTATTGATTGACTGATAAAATTAGTGAGGTTATCATTTTTTATGATTTTAAATTTAATTTAACTTATCTTACCCGTAAACGCCATTTCTTTTTTCTTTCCTCCGCTTCAATATGTAATTGAACGCCGGCGGCTGGTTGTCTCAGAGCAAAATCAAAACGAATCACCCCGACATAAGGAATGATAAAACGGATGCCAATCCCGGAACCAAAAATGAAATTATTCGGGGTAAATTCCCGATTCTCAGACCAAACCTGACCTACATCCAGGAACCCGGCAACCTGAAGTCCGAGATAGGCGTTGATGCCAAAATACTGGAAGCGGCGTGGTTCCATAAAATTGTAACGATATTCCACTGTATTAACAAATTGATTGCTTCCGTAACGCATCCCTAATTTCCAACCGCGTACAGAATTGCTCCCTCCCAAAGCATACTGCTGCCACACTGCCATATTCTGCCCCACCTTACCGTCCGTAAGGGTGAGTAGGGACATTACTGCCAGAGTATTGTGGTCGAAAAGCGGTTCATAGCGCGCCATGTCCAACACCAGGCGCCAATAGTCGCCGTCCGTGCCAAAACCCCCCACCCGGGAAATCTCCAGTTCATTCCACCATCCTCTGCTCGGACTGGTAGAATAATCGATTGTATAATAACCCAGAAATCCCCCCACCGTGATCACATTATCTTTATTATCTGGCGACAGAGTCTTGCCCACTTCGTTACTACGGATCGATTCCAAAGAAAAAAGTACTCCGATCCGTCCGTCTTTGTACAAGTAACTTCCCAATCGCAGAAAGAGCTCGTCAGCATTCTCCCGAAAATCGTAGAGCACATTGGTCCGATTGTGATGGTAATATTCAAGGCGATATCCGAAATGGTTCCCGGTCAGCCAGGGATCTCTTATTTCCACTTCAATATTTTGAGCCTTACCAAATAAATATTTCCCCGAAAAGTAAATTGCCTTACCGAACATGTTGACCGATTTAAAGCCAACTCCAGCCTGAACCCCATCCTCATCGCTTATTTTCAGATTTAAAGTGGGAAGATAAGGAAACGTTTCATGAACTTCGATCTCCAGGACAACCTGCTCTTCCTCTACGAAAGGAGTAATTTCTACCTGACTAAAAATACCCAAACGATCCAGACGCTCTTTATCTTTTTGCAGATTGGAAAAAGTACAGGGTTTTCCTTTCTGAGAATACAATTCCCGCAAAATGATGTATTCTCTGGTCCAGCGCGTGCCCTTAATGCGAATCTCTTTAATTATTTTGCCCTCGCAGGACTGATAAATTCCATAAGCAGCCCCTGTAACGGTTAAAATAAGAAGCGCCAGAAAAATTTGATGAAAGGAATAACACATAAATAAGTACACCAGACCGACTTTATTCCCTCTTCCTAAAATTGCAACGAATCGCTTCACAAAACTACACAACCTTTAAAACCACAATTGTAATATCATCCTGTTGCGATATATTACCGCAGAATTGTTTAACCGCCTGCACCACTGTTTTTCCAATATCCCGGGCCGATTTATCCGCATTTTCGACAATTATTTTTTGCAGGCGTTCTTTTCCGAACATTTCTTCCTCACGGTTTTCTGCTTCCCAGATGCCATCGGTACCGATGACGACCACATCGCCTTTTTCCAGTTTCACCGGACCGGTTTGCGAAAACTTCATCCCTGTCAGAAAGCCCAGAGGGATACCGTCACCAGCCAACTGTTCCACCCGCCCGCTTTGCTTGCGGTACCAGAAGGCCGGATCGTGTCCGCCGCTGGCCCAGGAACATTGCCGGGTTTTCGGGTCGAGTGCCAAACAGAACAGGGTAATAAATTTCTCCGGAGCGGTATCCACCGCCAAAATATTATTCGTCTCGACTAAAGCCCGGGACAAATCGCCGGAATATTGACGGACACTACTACGAAGCACCGTGCGGGCGGTCGCCATTAAAAGAGCGGCTCCGATACCGTGACCGGAAACGTCGCCCAACGCCACAATTAGTTGCCCATTTACAGGAATAAAATCAAAATAATCCCCTCCGGTTTCGTCACTGTAATGGCACAGCCCAACGATTTCAAAATTTTCGATGTGAGGATCTTCTGTGGGCAGCAAGCGCTGTTGAATTGCCCGGGCGGCTTCCAGGGAATATTTCATTTGTTCCCGTTCTTTCAACCTCGGGCCAATCTGATTGAACACTTCTCCCAATTCCTGTAATTCATCTCCGGTGTTAATTCTTACCCGGACGTCAAAGTTTCCCCGGGCCAATTTCTGACTCACCCGGGTGAGGCGCCGGATGGGTTCAGTAAACGCTTTGGAGCGATTAATGGCAATCAGAATGGCTACAATCGCCACGAGTACCGCAAAAATTAAGGCCAGGCTAAACCACTGAACATTTTTGGTCAGGATATTCTCTTCCGTCTTCTGAGCCAGGGCAACCACGTTCCGGTATGGCACAATCAAAATCGGGTACACTTTTTTATCGGTAAATCCCCGGTACACCCAGAGCGCTTCTTCACCATGGTATTTCATTTTCCGAATCCCACCGCGCCCTTCTCGCATATCCGTAACCAGACTAACGAATTGTTCCCGATTGGAAGAGGTTAAAAATTCCGCTTGCAGAGGGGTAATCCAATTGCTTTCCTCCGTGTTCAGATGAGCGCGGGCGTAGATGCGCAAACTATCGGTAGTCAGGCTATCTTGGGCCGAAATGAGCACTGCCTCGGCGCCGCGGGTCAAATTGGGGTCCAATTGCGAAAGGTGAAAAATTTCTGTTACAATGAGATCGATCGCCGTAATTCCGGCAAAACGGCCGCCGGGACGGTACACCGGGGCGGAGATGGTGATGAGTAATTCATGGGTGGAGGCATCGATGTAGGGGTAAGACCAGTAGATTGCTCTGGACTTTTTTGCCCCCTGATACCAGGAACGTTCCCGGGGATCGTAATCGGCGGGCAGGGTATTGCCGGCCGGAAACGTCGCAATCAGACCGTTCTCAAGTGCCGTATATTGCCAGAGGATGACATCCGGATCGCGAAAATAAAGGCGGTAATAAACTGGAGTTAAGTTGGCCAGGCGGGCGGCATCTCGAGCCACCTGAGGCAAAGAAGCACCTTTACTCCAGAAAATAGATTGCCGGGTAAAATCGACCGTTAAGGTATCCGGCACACCGGAATCACTGAAAACTAAATAATCGTGATGTAGTTTAGGGGGAGGCGTCAGGGCAGCATCCAATCCGAAATACTCGTCGGAAAATTGCAAATCGAACGGCCGGGGCGAAGTGGCCAAATAATGCTCAACCTCTTTTTGCTGAATTTCTACCAGCGACTCTAACAGATTTGCCTGCACCCGCAATCGGTCTTCAAAATTTCCCAGAACCTGTTCCATGGCAGCATGAGCATGCCACCCTAGCACCTCCCGCATGTCGTCGGTTACTTTTTGAACGGTCGCCCGGAAAGAAATCTGGTAAAAAAGGGCTACCCCAATCAGGGGAATCAGGGTAATACTTAATAATAGGACCGTTAACTTTTTTCGGATTGACATGAACGAATCTTCCCGACCTTTTACATTCTTACAAACGGATGATGAGTCCAGCAGTGACATCGCCCTGCACAATTGAAGAGGTACCGCCGATCCCTACAGAGCAGCCGCCGCCACCACACCACAGCCCTCCGCCACCCCAGATAATGGGGAACAGTGCCCGGGCCTGCAAGCGAATCCCCAGCCGCTCATTCAAATAAATCTTTACCCCGCCTCCCAACGACATGGAGAAAAACCACTCATCGGAATAACGACTATTGGTCGGATGAAAAAGAACCGCCCCGACCGCCAGCGAAACAAAGGGCAAAAGATTGTTCTGCTGCATTCCGTAAATCCCACCCACCTGAATGTAATGAGTGTACAATCCAAAAAGATTCTCGGAAATTCCGGTGTAGTAATTCTTTTTATAAAGATTGGATTTTTGCATGATCCACAAAATTTCCATCTGAGTTCCTTCCTTGTAAGGCAGCTCAAAGTTTAAAGACAGGCCGAAATTCTGAGCATCATTAATATTGATTTCCCCTTCGTAAACAGAATGTTTTCCTCCAAACTGATAGCCGTAAAACGGGGTGATCTCAAATCCGCGAGATTCCCGGTAATCATAGCCCGGTGTATAGCCCTGCGACCTGGCCAAGGGAGTAAATAAAAGCAACAGTAAAAAAAACCGGATCAATTTAGATAATATCCCGCTATTAAATTCCTCATTACGAAACCATCTGATCCCTGGGAGCATAATAGACCTCACCATTTTATTAATTTTACATTCGCGGCTTTTGAACATCTTTTCCTCTGAAATGGTATGAAAAAAGTAACCCAATATTTTTAATTGTTGCAACGACAGATTGGGGCACTCAAGCCGCGGTCCACTCGGCGGTCATCTTCATTCCCAAAAATGGATACGACCGCAATGTTTTTCAGCAAATCCTTTGCTATTTACTTTCTTTCCGAGGTGGGTAGATCATCTTTCTGAATCAGGGGAAGTTGTTCGGCAATCTGGAAGTCCAAAACAATATCCAACTGATTCTCCAACTGTAACCACTGGGCGGCTCGTTTTGCCGACAACGCTTTCTTCATTTTATTGTAATACTTTTCTTTTAATTTGAGCTCTTCACTCTTAATTTTAAAGCTCTGTTTTACCAGCTCATCCACTTTTTCGTTGGTCAATTTATCATAATTGTTAACATAATCTTTTAACAGGGCAACCGTTTTGTCTCCCAATTTATATCTTTCCAGTTCATATTGGCGGTAAATAGGCCAGAATACCTGCGACTCGGCATCATTAAGTTCCATCACGTTTACAATAATTGCCTTCTTCTCTGTTTTTAGATCAGAACGTAAAAGCTCCAAATACGCATCACTTTGAGCATAAATCATCCCCGTAATAATTAACAACATAAAAAACACTAACTTTTTCATTGCACTCCTCCCTATATATTTTAAAAAATTTAGTGTAAAATCCATTTTGAATGGTATGAAAAATATAAATCCCTTCTATTCCCAATCCAAACCGTTAAATAAGTAGATGTCTGGAAATTAAAAAAGATACACCCTGATTCGGTGAATTTATTCAAAAATCAGTAATATTTTAAAACCGCAGCGAAAGCCCCAAAAGCACCTTCAATCTCCGCGATTTAATTTCTCCGAAACTCAACCCCCTATTTTTGAGATAAAATGAAGAAGGAGTAATCTGATCCCCCCCAAACGAATAGGAAACACCCAATGTAAAATACGACTTCCAGACAAAAAAGGCGCTGCCAATACTTAAATGATATACATCCCAGGAGGTAAAAGATAGATTCGATTTACCACCCGGTACTGTGAACGACCGATCGACCGTAAATCCGCCGTAAAGAGTTAATCGTTCCGACAGGCGGTTTTCTGCTGCAACCCCCCAATTAAAAACCGATTTTGCCTCATGAATGACCTTGCTTATTGGGACGGTTGTCATGTTTCCGCCCGTTAGCACTCGATAAGCAGGAATCTTTTGAAACCACTCACCACTAAAATGAAGCTGAGTATTATTCAAGCGATAAGACATTCCAAAAGAAACAGCCCAGGAAGATTTATAGTGCGCCTTTAAACCCTCCTGATAATCTGAAAGCATCCGAGAACCTGAAACTGAAGGAGGAAGAATCTCCGAAATTGCCACGAAGGTCCAACCACTTCCTAAAATATGAATCCCGGGGGTGGAAATGGTCACCCCGACCGTTAAGGGAGAATAGTCGAGTAACACTCCCATTTTCCAGAAAGTTCGGGTAGACCAGTAATAAAACTCATTGATGTAAACCTGAGACTCGCCACTACTATCCGGATAGATTATCTGACCCAGATTCTGAGAACGGTTTCGCTGATTGCGCAGGATAATAAATTGACTGATTCCCAGACTAATCCGGGCATTGTATTTATACGCCCAGGTAATACCAGCCCAGTTCTCGCTAACACGCTGATGGAACCGAATCTCATCGAAAGACCTTTCGGTTGCGCCAATTTCCGTGTTGTTCAGCGATCTTCTCCCCTCCAGATTTAACTCAAAATCATGGCGGGTCAGATAAGAGAGGACCCAATTGCTGCGCTTAAGCCCTCCCAATCGGACCCGAATCGCAAAAATAGAGGGTGCCGGCTTGGTTTGGAGATAGTCCAGATTTTTTCCGGTGCCCAGAACGTTTTTCCAGATGAAATAATTGAACTCGAAGGCTGCCGTCGAGAGGACCATGGTCGAGTCTTTAATGGAAGGAAGTGCTCCTGGGTTGTAATAAACCGAGCTCAGGTCTTTGACACTCCCAACCACGTTTCCACCCAACAACTGGGCCTTGGTACCGTACTGGTTGGTCTAGTAATGGGCGTCCTGAGCAGCTGATTTGATGAGCAAACCCGGAAAGCTAATGAGAAAAACGATTAAAGCCCAAAGAGAGAAAAACATTGTGAAGAATTGCCCTCGAAAATTTATCTTCAACAAATTTTTGCCGATGTTAACCAGGGCCATTCACAATTTCCTTTATGTGTTCTTCTTTTCCACGAACCCGGTTCATTCTTCCCTGACCACCTGACAAAGTGCGGTGCCCCTCTTCCAGAAAAAATCAACCCACCGGGTAACGCAATGCGATCGATT
>JAJRXE010000317.1 GCA_024276455.1 Calditrichota bacterium | reverse complement strand
GGGGTGGGTGGCGCAGGTAACTCTTAATGCCCGCAACTACAACCTGCTGGATTATCTCAGCAACGTGGACGGGTTTAGCCGCCTGTTCTTTTTTCCGGGACGCCGCAATCAGGAACATCGTTACTACGTCTCCTGGTTCAAACGTTTCTCGAGCTATGCCAGCGATTCCCTGCGGGTGGGGTACGAGTTCGTGGACAATACCTACCACCTGGCGCAGGGGACGGAGTTCGAGAATGTGCAGGTGAACGCTCGTTTCCTGTCTCACCAGCTTGATTACCGGATTGCTCGCCGCACTCAATTCAGGATGACCAACAAATTCCAGAATCGCGATGTAACCCAGAGCAATCCCGGGCTGCAAAACCACCGCAAGGAGCTTAATCTGGCCAATCGGTTCGAACTGTTGTTCAATGGCGAAGTTTTCTCTTCGGCCGTTACGCTTTTTACCTCTCAAACCATCAACGAAGCCTCCCGGCGAAGCGGCGGTTCCCGCGAGTCCCGCACCGATATCGAAGGACTCCAGACCGCCCTGAATTACCGAATGAATTGGCGGGTTTCTTCCCGCGACCGGTTCCGGTTCTCGGTGGCCTACACCAAATATGAGTATTCTTCTCCGGACACCACCCTGGACGTGGACGAGGACGATATTCGCCTGATCGCCGATTTTGCCTGGCTGCACCGCTTCAGCCCGTATTTTACCGTGAAATTGTGGGCCAATTTGTACCTCTTCCACCAGATTTACTTGAAAGCCAGTCGCAGTGCCAACAATAATTGGAACCGGATTTACCAGCTGGGACCCTCTTTTTATCTTAAAATTTCCGGCGTGCTGGAAAACGCCCTCCAGATTCGAATTCTGGCTAATTACACGGTGTACGATTTTGAAGAATTGCTGCCGGTGGTGCAGAGTTACATTCACCGCAAGCTCATTTTTACCGATTCCCTGCGGGTGAATTTAACCGCCGGTTTGCAATTTGTGGCCATGTACCAGCTGGAAAAAGAAGACAACGGCACTTTTTACAAAGACATCTTTGCCGAGCAATTGACGCGGGAACTAACCAGTCACTTCATTGATCTGAGTCTGGTGTACCGGCGTTTCCACCGCTTCCGCATCATCAGCGGGTTGAACTGGTTCATTCGCGACGAGTGGAGCTATTTACCGGAAAAACAACGGACCCGCCAGTATTTTTCTTTCTCACCGCGTCTGATCTGCGTCTATTCCATTGAAAAAAATCTGCTTTTGCGACTGGCTTTTGCCCCCAAAGTGTACCGCGATTTGAACCTGCAGCGGCAATATTACGGTACCGGGCAGTTGAACCTGCAGTATTTCTTCTGAATCCGGCGGAAAGAAAGAGCGCCTTGGGAAAAACCAGGAACCACCGGGGTACTCTTCCCGGACCGGGAAAATGACGCCCGCTTTTTTTGCCTTCTTTAATTTGCATTTGCCCTGCCGGGCGGAAAGCCCTTATATTGATTGTCCTTAAGGAAAAAATCTGCAAGTTTCTGGAATAAATGGGTGGAAATTTTTTCCCGGGGGGAACTAAAATAGACGATTCCCAAGTTAGAATGAGAAATAGATCGGGGTGTTTTGTATGAAAAGAATTTTCCTGGTGCTTTGGTTGGTCGTGTTTTGGCACCTGTCTCTGACCGCCGGGGTTCAAATCATCGAACAAAATTCGCAACGGGTGATTCTGGAATTTGTTCTGGACAGTCTGCAAATGCGCCAACTGCAACTGGCCGGAAAAGATTTTCTGTACCTGGATTTTGAGGGAGCGGATTTCCCGGAAGAGATTGGGGAACCGGCCCTGCCATTCTGGCAAAGCCGGCTGGCTGTTCCCACCGGTGCCTCGGTGAACTATCGGGTCGATATTTTGAGCAGCGAATTGCTGAGGGAAGTGGATGTGGTGCCTCAAATTTTGATTCCGCGCAATTCCGAAAAGCTTGAATCGTTGCCGTTGAGCGAGGTGTACCAGCAAACCGGTCCGGTACCCAATCAGCTGGTGGAGATAAGTAACCCGTACACTCACCGGCGTCTGAACGTGGTGCGGATTCGGTTGTTTCCCTTTCAGTACTTTCCCCTTCAACACCAGGTGCGGGTGTTCCGGCGATTTCGGGTGATTTTCGATTTTGGCGCGGCCGGAGCTGCTCCCGTGCCTGCCCGCCTCTCCGGCCGGGAAAAACAGGCTTTGTCCGGAGTGGTGCTGAACTGGCAAAGCGCCCTGGCTTTTGCCGGTGTTCGTCATCCGGCCCTGCGCAGAGCCCAGGTGACCTACGATTTCAATGTGGGACAGTGGTACAAAATACCCATTCAGGAAGAAGGGATTTACCAGATTACCGGAAGCGATTTGAAGTCCGCCGGGGTCGATATTCAGTCGGTGCAGCTTGCCACGGTGCAAATGTTTAATTACGGTGGGGCACCGCTCCCCCCGGATACCCGGGCACCTCGTCCCGGCGATTTGAACGAAA
This sequence comes from Calditrichota bacterium, assembly GCA_024276455.1. Taxonomy (GTDB): domain Bacteria; phylum Calditrichota; class Calditrichia; order RBG-13-44-9; family RBG-13-44-9; genus JAJRXE01. The sequence continues at coordinate 8,997 of JAJRXE010000317.1, read as the reverse complement.
TTGCAATTAAAGTAGTGGATGTGAAAAATAACGGAATTCTGGATGAGGACGACAAGATTTTATTCTACGCCCGGGCTCTCCAGGGGTGGAATTACAATTCCGGAGACGCTCGGTGGGAATTTTATTTGAACTACTACGACCGGACCAATTATTTTTTGTTGACATTTAATCAGCGGCAGGGCAAACGCATCCCGGAGGAAAATTCTCCCCAATTAACCAATCCCCTCACCCCGACCTATTTTAGGGACTTTTTCCATTTCGAAGAGGATCGTTACAATGTGTTGTCATCCGGTCCGGACTGGTACTGGTTAAAATTCCGGGGGTTGCAGGATTCGAAAACCGTGGAATTTCAGCTCCCACAGAACCTCGTGGACGGTCCGATGATGTACACCTTTTTCTTCAAAGGTGGTTCAGGGAGCAAGTATGGAGACAACGATCCCTATCAGTACCGTTTGAGCGCCACGCTCAATCAGCAAAATATTTTCCAGAATTTTTTTCTGACCAAGAGCGACACCAGTTTGCTGCGGGTGAAGTACGATCAACTGGTGGGGGTGAAGGGGGGCCGGAACACCCTGAACTTGCTTCATCAGGGGAATTTAAACGGCTGCGAAGTGTACCTGGATTATTTCGAGATTGAACTGAACCGGGCATTTGTGGCCGAAGACAACTTTCTCCATTTCCGCTACCGGTTGACGGCGAATCAGCCCTACCGTTTTGAGATCAGCGGGTTTGACGGGGGAGAAAACAGCGTGTGGGAAGTCAGCGATTTTGCGGCGGTCAGGGAAGTGCTTCCTCTGCAAAACGGGCGCACAGTGGTATTCCAGACCCGGGCGCAAACGGAGAAAGCGGTGGAATATTTTGTCTTTTCCCCGGCGGCGGTCCGCCCGGTTGAGGGAATTGAAGCCATCCCCAATCATGCCAATCTGCGCAATCCGGGACGCAAAGGCCAGTTCATTATTATTACGCCGGACGAGTTTTACGAGGCGGCTTCGTTCCTGGAAGACTGGCGGGAGACCCAGGTACCCAACCGTCTGGAAACGGAACGGGTGAAATTGAGCGAAATTCTCCTGGAATTCGCCTCCGGTGTTCGCGACGTCACCGCCATTCGCGACTTCCTGAAATACGCCTACGAAAACTGGAGTGTACCGCCGGAGTACGTTTTGCTCTTTGGAGACGGTCATTACGATTACCGGGGAATATTGCTGAAAGATTACCCCAATCCCATCCCGCCGTTCGAAATTTTTGCCAATGGCGAGGTGTACAGCCGGGAATCGGACAACTATTATGTGGCGTTCGGATTTACCGGTGGGGACGGGCGTTACCGCAACTTCTCGAACATCGATCCGGATTTGCCTATTGGGCGCTTGCCGTTTAATAATTTACAGGAGGTGGAAGATTACCGGGAGAAAGCTGCGGTGTATTCAAAGGCTTATCTGCTCAATCCCCAAACCAATGGCTGGCAAACCTGGATTACCCTGGTGGCGGACGACCAGTACGGACCGCCCGGCTTCAACAACGAGTGGTACCATTTACAACCCACCGAAGAGGTGAATAAACTCTACATTCCGGACAAATTTAACCGCGCAAAGATTTATTTGCACGACTACGAGCGGGTGGCCGGAGGCCTGGGGCGGGTAAAACCCAAAGCTACCGAGGATTTGCTGGATCAGATTAACCGAGGCACCCTGATCATCAACTATTTCGGGCATGGTAATCCCGACACCTGGGCGCATGAGTCGGTGCTCACCCGCAGCCGGGATTTGCAGCGCATTAATAACGAAGATCGTCTGGCCCTCTGGGTGGCTGCCACCTGCGACTGGGGAAAATACGACGATCCGGCTTTCAATTCCATGAGTGAGGAAATGATCTGGCTGCCTCACCGGGGCGGCATTGCGGTGATTTCCTCCAGCCGCCCGGTGTACGTTTTTGGCAACGTGCAGTTTGCCAAAAGTTTTTACAATTATTTGTTCAATTTCCGGTCGGAGGTTAAACCCAGCATTATTCTGGGCGATGCGTTTATTCGAGCCATGCGGGGTTCGCCCAATTACCAGAAATACCACCTTTTTGGCGATCCCACCCAGCGGCTGGCCGATCCCAGGTACGTGGTGAATATCCTCTCCATTACCCCGGACACCCTGAAAGCCCTCTCGAAAGTGCGGGTGGTGGCCCGGGTGGAAGACGAGTTCGGAAATCCCATTACCAATTTTAACGGGAAAGCCCTGATTCAGGTGTTCGACGCCCGGGAGGAACGCTACCAGCCGGAAGCCAACGTCCGTTACACTTACTACGGCGGTACGGTGTTCAAGGGGCTGGTTTCGCTGCGCAACGGACGGTTGGAAGGGGAATTCATTGTTCCGAAATCCATTAAATATCAGAACACTCCCACGGGACGCATCAGTATTTACGCCTGGAGCGAGAGCGGAGGCGGCGACGCGGTCGGTTTCCGGGACGATTTGCTTCTTTACGGCACCGAGAAGGAACTGAACGACCAGCAGGGTCCCGAGATTTCGGTCTCTTTCAAAGAAGTCCCCACCTTCTTCGACGGCGATTACGTGGGGAACCAGCCCACCCTGATCATGGAAATTTCCGACGAAAGCGGCATTAATCTAACCCGGGAAGTCGGACATCGAATCGAACTGACCATCGACGGCACGGTGAAAAAAGATTTAACAGAATTTTTTGTGTACGACACCGACAGCTACAACAGGGGAACCCTGGAATACACCTTGCCGGCGCTTTCGAACGGTAGTCACGAATTAAAAATAACCTGCTGGGACAATCTAAATAATTTTAGCGAAAAGGTCGTCACCGTGCGGACCTCGGAGGGGGAGGAGTTGTTGGTTACCGAGGTGGTAAACTACCCGAATCCCACCAACGGCCCGACCGATTTTACCTTCCAGATGGTGAGCCCCTTTGGCGAGGCAGAGGTGATTATTAGCATTTACACCGTCACGGGACGAAAGATCCGGGAGATTCGCGATACCGCCTTCAACGGTTTTAATCGCATCTATTGGGATGGTCGGGACCGGGATGGCGATATTATTGCCAACGGCGTGTATCTTTACAAGCTGGTGGTGAAAGACGGCAAGAGCGAAGTGAAGAAGATTGAAAAACTGGCGATTGTACGCTGAGGAGGGAACGCCTCCGGGGCCGGTTGCCGAATGGACGCTAAAAATCGATGAAAAAAGGAAACAATCTGATGGATCAGATGCAAACGTGGGCACGTCGCCTGATTCGCTACCAATTGAAAAATGGGTTGACCGTTTTACTTCTGCCGGACAATTCTCATCCGGTGGTGGCGGTTGATTTGTGGTACAGGGTGGGGTCTAAAAACGAGGAACCCGGCAAAAGCGGATTCGCCCACCTGTTCGAGCACATGATGTTCGAAGGGTCGGAAAATGTGGGCAAAGCACAGCACTTGAAAATAATTAGCGATGTAGGTGGCTCGGTGAACGGTTCCACCAGTCACGATCGGACCAACTACTGGGAGGTGGTGCCCGCCAATCAGCTGGAGCTGGTGCTCTGGCTGGAAGCAGACCGCATGCGTTCGCTGGACCTTTCGGAGAAAAATTTCCGCAACCAGCGCGAAACGGTGAAAGAGGAACGCCGCCAGCGCATCGACAATCAGCCCTACGTGCCGGTGTTGTTTGAACTGAAAGACGAACTGGCCTACGAAACCTTTCCCTACAAGCACTCTCTGATTGGCAGCATGGAAGATCTGGACAATGCCAGTCTGGAGGACGTGCGTGCTTTCCACGATAGGTATTACCGTCCCAATAATGCGATTTTGTCCGTGGTGGGCGATTTTGAGGTGGAGCGAGCGAGGGAGTTCATTGAACGCTATTTTGCTCCCATCCCCGCCGGGGAGCCAGTACCTCCCTTAATCGTCAAAGAACCCCCTCAAACCGCCGAAAAACGTCGCCAGTACCACGATCCCTTTGCTCCTTTCCCGGCGTATCTGGTGGCCTACCATGTGCCGGGTCGCACCCACCCGGATTTTTACCCCCTGGCGCTCCTGGAAAAGATTCTGTTCGACGGCGAAAGCTCTCGTTTGCAACACCTGCTGGTGGAGGAAAAACAGCTGGCTCTGCACCTGATGGGCGGTCGGGATGGGAAGTTCGACGCGGCTCTTTTCTTTGCCTTCGCCCAGATTCAACCCGGGCATGCCATTGGCGAGGCGGAGCAGGAGATTGAAAATGCCCTTCGAATCATTCAGGAACAGGGCGTCACGGACCAGGAGGTTCGGAAGGCGAAAAATAAAATCAAGGCCGAGTTTGTGGCGCATCTGGAAACCGCCCGCGGACGGGCCGACCATCTCTGTTTTTACGAAATGCTGTTTGGAGACGCCGCCTGGTTTTTCCGGGAGCTGGACCGGTTTTTAGCCGTTTCCCGGGAAGACATTGTGCGGGTCGCCCGGCATTATCTGGTGAAAACGAACCGCTCGGTGATTGAAATCCTCCCCGCTGCCAACCAAGCGGCTGTTTGAAGCGAGAAGCAAAAAACACTGCGGCGTCAAGGAAAAAATGGTAAAGGAATAAACAATGAAATCTTCCAAGATACAACCACCCATCGATCCCCGGCTAATCAAATTCCGTTTTCCGGGAGTTAAAAAGCGAACCCTTCCCAATGGGTTGACTCTTCTGGTGATTGAGCAAGCCAGAGTGCCGAAGGTTTATTTTCGAGTGGGATTCGATTTTGGAAGTAAAGCGGACCCGCAAGGTAAAATCGGATTGAACGAATTGTTGGCCGCCACCCTGAAGAAAGGGACCCGCCAGCACACTTACCGCGAAATTGTGGAAATGATCGATTTTATGGGAGCCGAGCTGGAAGTAATGGTTAGCGAGGATTTCTTCTTTGTGTTTGGCGAATTTCTTGCGGAGTTCGTGGAAAACGGACTCGAGCTGGTGAGTGAGGTGGTGCGCCGACCGGTTTTCCCGGAAGAGGAGGTGGAGAAAGAACGGGCCAAGGCTATTGCCAATCTGGAGAATGAAAAAAGCTCGCCCAACTTTTTGGCCCACCGGCGGATGAACCGGGTGATGTTCTCGCCGCATCCTTACAGCCATTACAAAACCACCGGGTCGTTGCAAAATGTCGCCCGGACAGATTTGCAGACTTTCTGGCGGGACTTTTTTGTGCCCGCCCAGGCGTATCTGGTGCTGGCCGGAGATATTCGCGAACAGGAGGCCATTCGCTGGGCGGAAAAATATTTTGGCGATTGGGAGCCCCGCATTCCGCCGTCCCACCAACAGGTTGCTCCGGCGCCGGCATCCGGACGAACGGTTTACCTGATTAATCGTCCGGCATCGCAGCAGTCCACCTTACTGCTGGGGAATCGTCTCTTTCCCCGCAATCACCCGGATTACGAGCGAATGCTGGTGATGAACAAAATCCTGGGAGGCAGCGCTTCCGGACGACTATTTATGTATTTGCGGGAGGAGAAAGGCTACACCTACAGCGCTTCCAGCTACCTGTACACCTTAAAAGAAGCCGGGAGCTGGCAGGCTGCGGCGGAAGTCCGCACCGAAATGACCGTCCGCGCTCTGGAAGGCTTTCTGGAGCAGTTTCACAAAATCCGCACCGAGGCGGTTTCCGCCGAAGAATTGGAGAACGCCAAACGCTACCTGGTGGGCATTTTCCCGCTCCAGAATGAGACCCCTTCTTCCATCGCGGCGCTGAGTTTGCGACAACATCTTTACGAACTTCCCGAACAATACTGGGACCAGTATCTGGATTTGATTGAGCGGGTTAGCGGCGAGGATGTCATGGAAGTGACCCAAAAATATCTGGACCTGGAGAACCTGGCGATTGTGGTGGTGGGCGATGCGGAAAAGATTGAGCGCGAGCTGGAGAGTTTTGGTTCGCTGCAAGTCTTTGATGCGGAAGACAGGCGGATTCGTTAAATGACCATGCTGGCGCGAGGGAAACAAATAAGGCGAAATGGTCGCCGGGAAATTGGCGCTATTGTGGCGGGAGTTCTGCTGCTCGGCATACAGTTTTCGCTTTTTGCCGGTCGGGCGGTTCCGGTGTCTCTGGTTACTCCGACCCCTGAGAATCCCAAAATTCGGGAAGTCATCCTAAAAGGAATTGAATTAACCATTAACAACGAATTTGAGAAAGCATTTGAGTTATTTGGAGAGCTGGTCCGGCGTCATCCGGATTCTCCGATTGGCTATTTTTACCAGGCGGCCACTTTGCAGTCCCGCATGCTGGATGCAGAGGACTATTCCCGGGTGGATTTGTTTTATGCCCTGATGGATTCCGCGCTGGTGCGGGCTCGTGTTCTTCGCGAAAGCGGCCGGGCCGATGCCTGGAATTTCTTCTACGAAGGCAGCATTTACCTGTACCGCAGTTTCATGGAGTCCAAGCTGGGAGACTGGTTAGCTGCTTACCGCCATGCGCTCCGGGGAGCGAATTTGCTTGAAACGGCGGTGGCGCAGGATAGTACCCTGTACGATGCCTATCTGGGAATTGGCAGCTTCAAGTACTGGAAGGGGGCCAAATCCCGGATCGTGCTCTGGCTCCCGTTTGTCTCGGACGAACGGCAAAAGGGAATTCAAATGGTGTGGAAAGCTATTGAAAAAGGGCGGTTGGTACACTGGATTGCCCGCGACCAGCTGGCCTGGATTTTAATGGACGCCGGGCGGTGTGAGGAAGCGGTGCGCCTTTCCCGAGAAAATCTGGCCCAGTTTCCGCGCAGCCGTTTTTTTAAATGGACGCTGGTTGCCGCAGCTTACCGCTGTGAAAAATGGGAATTGAGTGAACGCCTGTACCGGGAGTTGTTGGAGGAAATTCGCCGTCTTCCGAAAAACAACCATTACAACGAGCTGGAATGTCTGGTAAAACTGGCAGACATTAGTTGTAAGAAAGCGGATTGGGCGGCGGCCTACCACTGGTCGGACGAAGCGTTGCGCCTCCCGGTTTCCGGGTCCGTGCGTCAAAGAGCCCGCAAAAAGCTTAAACGCGCCCTCGAAATCCGCCACCTTGCCGCCAAGAAATTGGAGCAAGTGCAATCCGACGCGCTTTCTAAAGAAAAATAGCGACTCGTTCGACAATACAGAGGTGTTTCAGAAAATAGCGGCTGCGCGGAATTAATTCTGCCAGCTCAAAAAAAAATGGCCGGCTCGCCGGAAAACGAGTCGGAAAAGTTGTTTTTTTGTAACAGGCGGGAAAGGCGAATCGGGTGCCGCAAGCGAAACGAGCTAAGTTTGAAAAATTCAAGTGGTTGCAGGAATTTTGCTTTCCGTTAATTCCAAGAAATCAAGTTGAATTCTCGGCGTATTGTGGTTATATTTAACAAAAATAACAACGTCCATGGCAGATATTGGTTTAAATCAAATTGTTTCAATCAACGGGCGTGAATTTCACTTACAGACCGCGACGAATATCGAAACCGGCGCAATTCGGACCGAAATTTTTGAGAAAGGACGTTTGTTATTTGTGGAAATTGACCGTTACGAAAGGCGTCAGAAAAGCGAGGAAGTTCCGCGGCTGGAGTCGCGCCTGCGGCGAATGGTGGAGGATTTCCATCAGAAAGTCATCTCCCGTTTCGAGACGTTCTTTGAACTGTCCAGGATCATCATGAAAGAAGATCATGCCGTTTCGCATCGCCGTCTGGGAGCCCTTTTTTACACCTTCCACATTTTTGACAAAGCGCAACAACATTTAATGCGAGCCGTGGACATCGATCCTGAGGACCCCAACAATCACATTTACCTGGCGCGCTGTTTCTGGGGGCAAAAGCGCCTGCGCGATGCCCTGCACGTGCTGGAACCGCTGGTTCGAAAAGGCATCGAATATCCCGATCTGTACAATTTTATCGGACTGCTGTTCCTGGAGCAAAAGAACTACCTCAAGGCGCTCGACCAGTTCCGGCACGCCATTAAATTAAATCCCGAGTACAAAGAAGCGTACGCCAATCTCGGTACCGCCATCCTGGAAAGAATTCTTTTCTTGCAGATGGATCCGCGTAAGGAAAAAGAGATTACCAAAAACATCGATTTTTTAATTCTGCTGTTTCAGAAGCTAAGAAAAATTTCCAGTCCGACGGAAAAACCATTTGTAACCAGCATCTTACGAGAACTGAAGGGCAGAAATATTAATCGCGCCCAGTCAGCGTTACAGGATTTTCGTCAAAAATTTTATTTTAAGAAAATGCCTCCGGAATTAATTGGGTACGAATTTTACTTGATTTTGCGCTATTTACCCGATCGGTTAAATCGGGCAGTTCTGAAAGATTATGAGAAAAAGTTTTCCCAGATTCTGAAACAATATCCGAACTATGCCGATATGTGGAATTTTTTGGCGTTGAATCACCTGATGCTTTGCCGGGAGCATTTTTTAGAGGGCTGGAAAAATTTTGAAGAAGCCACCGAAATCAATCCCCGTTACCAGAAGGCACAAAAAAATCTGCGGTTGGTGAAAAATGACGGCAGGGAATTTTTGTCGCTCATTAAAGCGGTTGTAAAGTAAAAGGGAACGTTATGGTATTTCGTCTAAGGCACCTGTGATAAGAGTCACACCGGGGATACGGTTAATCAAATATTTTGCCATGAGTAAAAAATGGAGTTCTTCCATGAAGAAAATATTGGTTTTTAATTTGTTGTTGCTTCTCATCTACCTGCCGGTTTTTGCCCAAACAGGGGACATCGCCGTCCAGATGAACCCCATCCCCAACACCCGCTACGATTGGGAGTTGAAATTCGATTTTGTCGCCCCGGTGGCTGCCGATGGAGCGTTTGTGCTGGAATTACCCGAGGGGTTACTGCCGGTGCCTTTTACGGTGAAAATAAATGGGAATTCGATGTGGTTGCAAAACCTGCTCACGGTGCCGGAGGATGATTCGGTTATTGCCTGGCAGTTTGTACCCGAGGGGCTGCTGTTGCTGTTCAAACCCGGGGTGTTAAATCAGGGCGACCGGGTGGAAATCGATTGTCTGGTGACGGTAAAAAAAACGGATCAGACCTCCCGGGAAGTGACCCTGAAAGCGGTTAAATGGTC
>JAJRXE010000316.1 GCA_024276455.1 Calditrichota bacterium | reverse complement strand
CACAATGATCAGCCGCGGTTTGTGCTCCCGGGCTTTTTTTGCCACGTCGTCCAGGTCGATGTAACCGGTGTCCCGCTTTACCCCATAGGACACAATGTTGTAGATTTTTCCGGAGAAATTCACCGGACTCCCATGAGAAAGGTGTCCGCCATGGGCCAGATTCATTCCCAGAACGGTGTCGCCCGGTTTACAAAAGGTAAAGTAGATGGCCATGTTGGCCTGGGTGCCGGAGTGGGGCTGGACGTTGGCGTATTCCGCCTGGAAGAGCTGTTTGGCGCGTTCCCGGGCCAGATTTTCCGCCACATCCACCCATTCGCAGCCGCCGTAATAGCGTTTTCCGGGGTACCCTTCGGCGTACTTGTTGGTCATAACGCACCCGGCGGTTTGCAACACCGCTTTGCTGACAAAGTTTTCCGAGGCAATCAGTTCCAGGGTGTTGTTTTCGCGGTCAATTTCTCCTTTAATGGCATCGAAAATTTCGGGATCGGTTTGTTTAATGTATTCGAGCATTTTTTCCCTCCAAAATTAAGCGTTTTTCTAAAATGAAAAACCGCAGGAATAAGCGTCCTGCGGTTTCAGATCTGTTAGATTAAGTTCAACTCTTTTCCACTGTGCAATTTCATCGGAAACAGACTCGTTTGTTTCGGGCACTTCGTTTTTATTGGTTGATCCACTGGTAGCATTTTTCTTTTGGTTTCAGCCGATTTTTGTGCATGAACAAATCTTCCTTGGTGGGCACCAAGGTGGCCAACTGCTGAATGCGACGTTTAGCATCGGTGGCGTAATTGGGGTCTCTGGCCGCTTTTCGATATTCGTCCTGGGCCATTTTGTACACCACTTTGTCGTCGTAAGTGAATTTTTTGTTCTTACGTTTGTCCGAGCAGTATTGAATGGCGTTCTCGTAAATTTCGGCCATAATCATGTGCGGCAATCCATTGCCGGGATCGATGCGCATGGCCCGACGGACGTAGCTGCGAGCGGTGACAAAATCGTTCAGGCGGGAGTAAACCGAACCAATCAGGCACATGACTTTCACATTCTTCGGTTCAATCTGCAGAATCTTCTTGTAATATTTAATGGCGGTGGAATTTTTATTCAGTCCCTCGTAGCAGCGACCAATGTACTCCAGAGCCAGGGTGTTTTTAGGTTGCTGTTTCACCACCATCAAAAACGGTTTCAGCGCTTCTTCGTATTCGCCGGCTTCGAAAGCCGCTTTTCCGTAGCGCATGGCGTTTTCGATGTTGGTGGTGTCCTTCATGAACGTTTGCCGCAGAGCTTTGATGGGATCTTCGCCGAAGTGAGCCATGATATCGGCCAGTAATCGGGAAGCCTCGACGTCTTTCGGGTCGAGCTCCACGACTTTTTGCTGGGCCTCAATCGCCCGGGGATCTTCGCTCTGGAAATAGAGAAAGGCCAATTTCTCCCAATACGATTTCTGTTTAGGATTGGCTTTGGTTAGTGCTTCGTAATGAGGAATCGCGCACTTAATATGGCCCAATCGGTCGTGAATGGAGCCGGCGTAATAATGCAGGGTGGTGTAATTCGGATATTTTTTCAGTCCCCGATACGCAACAATCAGTACACTGTCCGGTTCGTTTAAATGGTAATACGAATCGCAAAGTTTCGAATACACGATTTTAAACTTGGAAGTTTTATCGTTAACCAGAATTTTCCAGTAATAAGGAATGGCCCGTTTGTAATTTTTGTACTTGTACTCTTCGCGAGCCAGACTGTACCAGATGCTCAATTGCTGTTCATCAACCGAATCCGATTTGAATTTGTCGTACACCGTGGTCAGCGACTCCGGTTCACATTTTACCTCTTCTTGCAGGTCCAATCCCTCCAGATCTTCTTCTTGGGCGGAAACTACTGTGGGGGAAAGAATCAGTGTGAATAAGATCAATATAATCGCCTGACTGACCCAGAACCACCTTTTCGTTTTCACGACGCCTCTCCTTTTTTTTATCTGCTTAGATTTTAACTACTTACACTTTATTAACGAATTTTTTGAAACCAAAGTTCGCCCGCCGACAGGGAAAGGTAAATTTTAATGAATTTCTCCTGGGCAATGGTCACGCTTTTGTCCCCTCTTACGCCGCCAACCAGAGCAATATCTAACCGATTGTTGTCCAGAAAAAAGGGAATTCCGATTCCGAAATGCACCCGATATTCTTTGACGGAATGATCATGAAATTTGTAGCCGATATTTCCGGCCGAGAAACCGGTGCGCCAATCGAGTTTATTAAAGAAATTCTTTCGTCGTCGACGGCTGTGGCGGTGTTCAATTCCGAATCCGTAATTGTACCAATCTTCCAGCTGACTGGTGTCGAAACCCGGAATATTGAATCCCTGCGACCAGTACTGGGTGGAATAATCGGCGCTGATAGTAATCTGCTGGGTCAGATGGAAGCTGGTACCGACTCCCCAGGAAAGAGGGAAAGTGCTTTTGGCATTCGAGGCCTGGGTTTCCTGCGAGACCGGGGATTCGAAAGCGCGCCGGAAAGTTAAACGGGGCTTGAAATCTACAAACCCACCTACCAGGAAGGAATCAAGCGGTTCAAGGTTAAAGCTAACCCCAGCCCCGGGTCCGTAAAATTGGTATTCAATTTTATGCTCGCTGTCGTACATGCTGGATTGATCGAAAGAGAGATAGTATTTGTCCTCAATGTTTCCGAAGTAGTAATGGAAGCTGGCTCCCAGTCCTAACCAGGAGATCGGTGCCCAGGCAAAGTTAAACTGAGCCCGCGAAATGATGCCGTCGTAAAGCACGGTTTCTTCGAAATCGCTGATTTCGGAGGAGAACTTCTGGGCGTAACGGAAATTCACCAGGGTGTAAGGGATAATGGAAAATCCGACGGCCATCCGTTTTTGCTTCAGCGGTACGGCAAGCTGCAAAGTGTTGAAGTTGGCAATGGACGAACTCCACTTGGCGCTTTTGTACTCCAGGCTGGAACGCAGATAGAAGAAAGAAATAGAAATGCGGGTATCTACCAGATAGCGCCAGGTAGAGATGTTGTTGGTATTCAACGAAACGTAATCTTGCAGTGCCAGACCCGTATTGCCCATGCCCAGACCCCGAACAGAAGTCTGGTATTGCCGAATTCCCACCCCGTAGCGGCTGGTGGTAAAAATGGAGCCTGCGTTGAGCGAAAGGGTAAAAGCCGATAAGATGAAAAGTGTCCACAGATATTTTGTCATTCCAACTCCTTAAAAAGTGCTAGAAACGCGGTTCGGGTACTTCGGAAATCGTCAAAATGATTCGGGGCCGCCGGGACGGTTCATTTACCTTGTAAAGCGCGTAGTACATCAAATTGTCGCTGGTGGTGCTGAAGCGAATGAGAAGATTCAAACCGTATTTTTTCTCTCGCAAGTTGGTTTGAATAAAGTTCTGGGCCAGAACCTGACGGTCCACACCAGGACCTATTTCAGCAAAAGTGGTGTCGGAACTCCAGCTTACAATATTGAAATAACGAGCCTGCACGGAATCGAGAACGATGTCCGGCGTGTCCAGATCGCTCAGCAGCGAATGTCCGGTCAGATTTGCCGCCTGTCCCGGCCGGATCAGGCTGTTCTCCCGATCGATTCCCAGTTGCAAATTGGCGGAATTTATGATGATGTTGGTCCCATATTTTTCGATGATGGGTTCCAGGTCGAACCGCAAGAGGGTGGAATAAATGCTCATGGTCGATACGATGTCCCGGTTGGAGACGGTGTTGAATGTTCCGCGGATAATGTACGCATCCACCGTGCTGGCAGTCGAATCACTATACAGAGTGGTATCGTCCAGTAGTTTGTAGGTGTAAAAGATATTCCGTTCATCGGTCTGATCGTAAAGGATGCTCTTCAGTTGTTTCACAAAGGTGGGGTTCTCCGGAACCAGAATAATGCCGTAATTGTCGGCCACGGTGGTGGCGGTGTCGGACCATTGGTTAAACTGGGCCAACCCCTGCTCATTGAATTCCAGGAAAAAGGTGTCGGTTTCCACTGGATTAATGACCACGGTACCCAGGGGAAGGGTGGCGTCGTAGTTCTGATCCGGAGCTTTCCAGACAGAATCGGTGTTGCTGGTCCAGCTGTTTAAAATGGGATAAGCTGTGGCGGTAAACGGCTGGCTGGGCTCGCCAATCGCTGCCTTTCCGATGAGCATCATTTTTATGCTCTGAAATTTGGCATTCACCGGCAATTCCGTGAAACGGTACACCGGGCGCAGTTCCACTCCGTTCCAGGCGCCAAGGAAAATATTGGTGGCCACAATGGTGTTCGCTTCCGGAGTCGTCAGGTAAAATGTGTCCTGCACGGCGTAGATGGTGTCCATCACCAGTCTTGTTTTCGGCTCTAATACGTTGTTTCCAATAAAATAAGGATTCTCACTACAGTTGTTTAAAATGAACAGAGCAGCAAGAACAATCGCAATAACTAATAACCCGCTGTTTCGCATTCTTTTCCTTATCGCTTTTTACCAACCGTGATAACCGCAATTTCAAGTTAAAAATATAAAAATAACATAGGTATAATTCAATAAGTTTGAATATTTTAAGAGAATACCCCCCACCTTCCGGGAATTTTGGAAAAACTTGCCTGCAGAGCGAAAATTTGTTTCTGCTTCCAGGCAGGCGAGGCGCTTGAGAAAAATCCGTAACATAAACAATAACATTTCGTTACAAATCCTTTTGTTTCCTGACTCCGCGGTAAATTTCAATCAGCTCGCTAATACTCCGGGAAGCAAGAATAGCGAATTACTCGGTTCCGGAGGCTGTTTTTGAGATCAGCGAGAGAATGCCGGAATCATCCGCCCGTTCTGTCCGGTTAACGGGCGTTTTTCCCACCGGTAAAACCTTTTCTAACAAAACGGCTTTTAATGATATGATTCTCGCCCGTAAAATGTTTCCGTTTATTGAACGAAAACACTCCGGAGAAAACGGGACGTTTCGTGTCAGCCGGGCACGGGGGAGATTAGTGCCGGTGTAAATCTTTGTGCATAATCAAACGTGTCCGGTGTAAGCGGTCGTCGGCGGGCAAGTCCGCTAGCTCTTTGTTCATGTTGGCGTCGTTTTCTGCTCTCAGCAATTGGATAATGTAATCGATAATGCCCGGATAGAAAACCCCGTCGCGCTCGTACAGTTCCCTTTTTTGTTTCAAGGTTTTGGCCGATTCCACACAGCTGGAGGGCAGGGGCGGCAATTTTTCCAGCAGCCGGGAATTTTTAAAGATGTTGCCTTTCACGTACAGTTTTTGAGCAAGTTTCACGGATTCCGCATGAGAGAGTCCCCATTCGGCGCTCATGGTAATTCCGGCCAGCAGCAGATGAACAATGGCGCTTCCGTCCGGACTGCGAAGTTCCACCGTCTGGCGTCCCACCGGATCGGTGAAACCGGATTTTTGCTGGGGATTCAGCTGGCGGGCAAAGTTGGAAGCCTCGTTCCAGCCCAGAGGGACTCGAATCATGGCGCTGCGGTTCAGGTCGCTCCAGCACACCCGGGTGGGTGCCTCCTGGTTGGGAACCAGCCGGAGGTAAGCCGCCGAAACCGTGTTCCCAAAGGCGGTTAAAGTGTCTGCGTAATTGCACAACCCACCGATCATTTTAATGGCTTCTTCCGAGAGTTTGCCGGTGGAATTCTGCATGATGTTCTGCCCGTTTTTGCGAAGTTCCATGTGAATGTGCAACCCGTTCCCCGCTATCCCTTCTTCCACTTTGGGGGCGAAAGTGGCGACACACCCGTGCCGGTAGGCAACATTACGAATGATCCAGCGCCCCAATACCAGGTTGTCGGCCGTGTCTTCGATGGGAGAGGGAAGAAATTCGATTTCCAGTTGTTCGCCCATTTTCCCTTTGATTTCCGGATTGTCGCTGCGCACCGCGGGAACAAAACCGACCTCGCTGTGGGCATATTTTACCGCCCCGGTAATTTCCGTTAAGTAGCGCACCATTTCATTCAAAATTGAATTGGTTTTCAAAAAAGGAGTGGAAGCATGGTAGCCCTGCTGGCGAACGCTGGGGTAAAGCGGACTCATCGGTTCGCAAAGGAGAAAGAATTCCAGTTCTCCCAGAGCGTAAAGCTCCAGACCGGTGTTTCGGTCAAACAGCTCGACCGCCCGGTGTAAAATATTGTCCGGAGCAAAGGGGGCGCGCTCGCCGTCGCGAGTTAAATAACGACAGATGAAGTCCAGGCTGCCGGAGTCGAAGGGATTCAAAAAGGCGGTTTTGTAAACCGGTACCACGTAAAGATCGGACAGCGCAGAGTCCACCATGCCTTTAAAAAGCGAAGAGCCGTCCACCCGCTCCCCATCGGCCAGAATGCGTTCCGCCTGGTAACGGTTAGAAAAGGGAAGTTTCAACTCTTTTAGCTTTCCGTCCAGACCGGTGTAATGGAAAGTGATGCGTTCAATTTCTTTCTCTTGAATCACTTTAAGCAAATCTTCGCGGGTAAATTCTTCCCGCGGTTTATCCAGAAGCTGAATGAGCGGATTGGTTAATCCAAATTTCTGTCTCATGGTGCTCTCCTCCATTCAATGAATTACCAAGATATGTGAATTTTGGTATTTGTAGCAACGGATTTTTTTATTTTTTGTCCCGCTCAAAAATCATCCGGAGGTAAAAAGAACGGTTTTTTTCGGGTTAATTATTTGCTTTTTTTAACGGGAATCAATATATTTTTATTTGGAAGGGTGTTGGGTAAAGGTGAGAGCAACGCTGGTTCTGTTAAAATTTTTTGATTTTTAGCGTTTTGGTGGAATTTTGAACAAACCTGAACCAGCCCGGGTTGTTTGTAGATTGTCTTTTAAGAGAGATAGACGTCGAGAAGGTTCCTATTAATGATTGATCCGACAAAATTTAAATCCCCCAAATTTTCGGACGTTTTTGAAGAATTGGAGAATTTATTTCTGGATGAACTGGAAAATCTGCTAATCAACCAATTAATTGAACAGAAAGAGATTCGTTTACACGATTTCATGGACGAAACCCTGGAGTTTGCGGGGCGAACCAATTTTAAGCTTACTTTGAAGCGCCCCAATAAAAATGTGTGGTCGGTGTCTCTGAAAACACTACGAGACGCTTTGCGCCACATCCTGCGCGAGGGAAAGGTACCCACCCTGGAAGACAAAAGCCTGGAATTGAATGAACACGACCGCTTACCGATCATTATGTTGGTGCACTGCATTCCCGAGGAGGAGTACCGGGCCCGCAGTTTTGTGGGAAATATTGTAAAACACGAAGTGCTGGGAGAGGGCCGGATCCTTCGAATCGGCAAATCCGGCAATGTGGAAGTTCAATTCCGGGATCGCATGGCCAAGTTGAAACCGGATTTTGTGAGGTTGAAGCTCAATAAGGTCTCTTCGGAAACTTAAGGGGTGAGAACCTTTCGGATTTTCGGGTTCTTCGAAGGATCACCTCCTTTCAGATTTGAACATTACCCCCTTTTATTTCTTTTTCCCCGGTCAGATGAACAGGCCCCAGGTGATGTAGCTGCAGACAAGCCCGATTGCGGCGTTCCCGCCGGAGAGGAATTTATTTCAGCACCCGGGGTAATACCTCTCCGTAGTGTTTTACCAGCACGATTTCCAGTCCTTCCCGCAATTCCGCCGGAAGATCGTCCACTTCTTTCTTGTTCTCGTAGGGTACCAGCACGGTGGGGATGTTGTTTCGCTGGGCCGCCAGCAATTTTTCGTTTAAACCGCCAATGGCCAGGATTTTCCCGCGCAGGGTAATCTCGCCGGTCATGGCAATGTTGCCGCGTACCGGACGGTTGCTGAAAGCGGAGATTAATGCTGTGGCCAGGGTGATGCCCGCCGAAGGACCGTCTTTGGGAATCGCCCCCTCCGGCACGTGAATATGAATGTCAGTCTGCTGAAAACGTTCCGGGTCGATGTTCAATTCGCCGGCAATGGAACGCAAATAGCTTAACGCCGTCTGGGCGGACTCTTTCATGACTTCGCCCAGTTTCCCGGTGAGAATCATCTTCCCTTTGCCGGGGAAGAGATTGGCTTCAATCTTCAGCAAATCACCCCCGTAAGGCGTCCAGGCCAGCCCGGTGGCAATGCCGATCTCGTCCGTTTGTTCCACCTGGCGGAACAGGTAGGTGGGTTTCCCCAAAA
This sequence comes from Calditrichota bacterium, assembly GCA_024276455.1. GTDB lineage: Bacteria > Calditrichota > Calditrichia > RBG-13-44-9 > RBG-13-44-9 > JAJRXE01. Next base: position 16,476 of record JAJRXE010000316.1, on the reverse strand, counting down.
AATCTTCCAGATTTTTACCGGACACGGTAATTTTTTGCAGATTGGGATTTTCCACCAGGCGCCGGGTGGTTTTGCGGCAGATGTTGGCAATCTCCCGCTCCAGATTGCGGACTCCCGCTTCCCGGGTATACTCGCGAATAATTCGCAACACCGCATCGTCGGTGATTTCCAGCGTGTTCTGATCCAGACCGTGTTCCTGCAACTGTTTGGGAATCAGATGCCGGCGGGCAATGTGAATTTTCTCGTGCTCCAGGTAACCGGGCAGTTCAATAATTTCCATCCGGTCTTGCAGCGGCAGAGGGATGTTTGCCTGCACATTGGCGGTGGTAATAAAAAAAACTTCCGAAAGGTCGTAATCAATGTCCAGGTAATGATCGTTGAAGTTGCAGTTTTGTTCCGGATCCAGCACCTCCAGCAGGGCCGAAGAGGGATCGCCCCGGAAATCCATGCTCATTTTGTCCACTTCGTCCAGAAGAAACACCGGATTTTGACTCTGGGCTTTTTTCATGGATTGAATAATTTTGCCCGGCATGCTCCCGATGTAAGTGCGCCGGTGGCCGCGGATTTCCGCTTCGTCGCGCACGCCACCCAGCGAAATGCGCACGAAATTGCGTCCCAGTGCCCGGGCAATGGAACGCCCCAGGGAGGTTTTTCCCACTCCAGGTGGTCCCACAAAGCAAAGAATCGGTCCCTTCATTTTCTTGACTCGCTGTAAAACGGCCAGATGTTCCAGAATGCGGGTTTTGGGTTTCTCCAGACCGTAGTGGTCCTCGTCCAGGATGCGCTTGGCTTCCTCAATATCCAGTCGGTCTTCGGTGCGTTTCCCCCAGGGAAGTTGCAACAGCCAATCCAGGTAATTGCGGGCAACGGTGTATTCCGGAGAAAACGGGGGAGTGCGCCGCAGTTTGTCAAGCTCTTCCAGCGCTTTTTTCCGGGCATGTTCCGGCAGCGCCATTTTATTAATTTCTTCTTCCAGTTTTTTGATTTCGGGAGGCGCCTGCTCTTCTTCCCCCAATTCCTTCTTGATGATGCGCAATTGTTCCTGCAAGTAATATTCCCGCTGGTGCTGCATCATGCTCTCGCGCACCTGGTTGTCCAATTGCTTGCGCAGTTGTTGAAGGGCAATACTGTGCTTTAAAATTTCCACCGTGCGCTTTACCCGCTCGGAAGGCGAAGCGGTTTCCAGAAGGGTTTGCTTCTGGTCCAGCGGAGCTTCGGTATGAAACCCCACGAAGTCCAGAATGCGGTACGGATCTTCCTCCTTTTCCAGGTACTCCCCCAACTCTTCCGGCAACTCGGGATTTTCCTTTAAATATTCATTGAACAGCTCTTTCAGCTCTCCCAGAAGGGGAAACTGCTCCGAAGGGAATTGTTCCGGGTCAACCAGAATGTCGATTTTAGCGCGAAAGAAATTCTTCCGGCTGTAAATGCGGGTGGCCCGGGCGCGCGCCAGACTTTCGATGACCACCTTGCGGTAATTGTTGGTGAGGTGAACCGTCTGTAAAATCCGGGCCACGGTACCGACCCGGTAAAGGTCTCGCGATCGCACTTCCTCCTGATCGGGATCTTTTTGGCTGACCAGAAAAATGTAGCGAGGCGAAGTCTCCGCCGCTTCGATGGCGGCCAGGGATTTGTCTCGTCCAACCACTAACGGTAGAATGGCGTTGGGGAAAATCACCATGTCCCGAATCGGGATCAGGGGAAGGGTGTCCGGGACGTCTAATAGAAACATGGAATTTAACAGTTCGGATTGTTCTTCTTTCGATTGCATGGCGTCCTTCTTTAAAAATGGTTAATTCGGTTACTTTCCTGAATCTGGAAAATAAACGTAAATTTGTTCAAAAAATCGCCCTCAAAATCTGGTGTTTGCTTTTTTTAATTTTTCGTCTCAACGAATCAAATCATTAGTACGGGCGCTGAGGGAAGCCGCAATTTATTTTCCAGCTCTGGTCGTCTCATCGGATTCCAAAATAAAAAATTCAGGTAAGCCCGGTGCCGCAAATTCGGTTACCTGAATTCCTTCGTTCAGCCTGGTCGTGCTTCCACGGGGTTAAAAAGTAGCCTGGTACTTAGGCCGATTGCCGGGAATCGCTCATTTTCAGGATCGGTTCGGCTTTGCCCAGAATAACATCTTCAGTAATCAAGCATTCTTTCACATTGCCCAGAGAAGGAACCTTGAACATAATGTCCAGCATCACATGTTCCAGAATGGAGCGTAGCCCCCTCGCGCCGGTTTTACGTTTCACCGCCAGATTTACAATTTCCGCCAGGGCTTTTTCCGTGAAGTTTAATTCAATACCTTCCAGTTCAAACAGTTTTTTGTACTGCTTAATCAGAGAGTTCTTGGGTTCCACCAGAATGGCCAGCAATTCTTTCTCAGACAGCTCGTGCATGCCGATGATAACCGGTATCCGGCCCACCAGCTCCGGAATCAGGCCGTATTGCAGCAGGTCTTCCGGTTGGACCAGTTCCAGTAATTCGCTGTCGGACAATTTATTCCGGCGCTGGGTGTCGGCGCCAAAGCCAATCCACTTCTGGCTGGTGCGGCGACGAATGATGTCGGTGAGTCCGTCGAAGGCGCCCCCCACAATGAAAAGAATATTACGGGTGTTAATATTCACCATCGGCGCTTCCGGGTGTTTCCGTCCACCGCGGGGGGGAATGGCGGCGATGGTTCCCTCTAAAATTTTCAGCAGCGCCTGCTGAACTCCTTCGCCGGACACGTCGCGAGTAATGGACGGGCTGGCGGTTTTGCGGGCAATCTTGTCGATTTCGTCGATGAACACAATACCGCGTTCGGTCGCTTCAATGTCAAAATTGGCCGCATGGTACAGACGCACCAGAATGTTCTCCACGTCTTCCCCCACGTAGCCAGCTTCCGTCAGAGTGGTGGCGTCCGAGATGGAGAAGGGAACATGCAGTAAACGCGCCAGCGTCTGGGCAATCAGGGTTTTACCAACCCCGGTGGGGCCAATCAGCAGAATGTTGCTTTTCTCGATTTCCACATCGTCGGTATCGTAGCTGTTGCCCAACAGAATCCGTTTGTAGTGGTTGTAAACTGCTACCGAAATGGCCTTTTTGGCCTTTTCATGACCGATGACGTATTGATCCAGAAAACTTTTGATTTCGGCTGGTTTGGGCAGTTCGAATTCGGCATTCTGGAATTGATGGTACTGGGACTGTTTCAGAATTTCGTTGGCACTGTGAATACATTCCGAACAAATGCTGGCATGACTGCCCGTAATAAGCTGATCTACCTCCTCGGCGGTTTTACCGCAGAAGGAGCAACGAATCTGGTGATCAGGTCGGTAGCGTTTATCTTTCATGGATTTCCCGATTTTTCTGAATTTTCTCATTTCCACCGGAACCCGGCATTCAGGTTGTCCCCGGTGACCTGTTTCGGCGTTTTTTGCCAGGACGCCTTTTGGAATTTAACGGTTTAAGCCCTTAAAAGAAACCTCTCTGTTGAGATTCTTATTTTTTCTTACTTCCTTTTTCACTTTTCCGGCGCATCATAATATCGTCAATAATCCCGTAAGCTTTGGCCTCTTCGGCGCTCATGAAAAAATTGCGATCGGTGTCTTTTTCGATTTTTTCAATGGGCTGTCCGGTAAGTTCGGAAAGAATCTGATTCAACCGTTCCCGAATTTTCAACATCTCCTTTGCGTGGATGTCGATGTCGGTTACCTGTCCCTGCACGCCACCCAGCGGCTGATGAATCATGATCCGGGAGTTAGGCAGGGCAAACCGTTTCCCTTTGGTGCCAGCCGCTAAAAGAATGGCGGCCATACTGGCAGCCTGACCAATGCAGTAGGTGACCACGTCCGGTTGAATGTATTGCATGGTGTCGTAAATTGCCAGACCGGAGGTGACAATGCCGCCCGGACTGTTGATGTACAAATAAATGTCCTTTTCCGGATCCTCTGCTTCCAGGAAAAGCAACTGGGCAATAATCAGACTGGCAATATTGTCGTCGATGGGCGTACCCAGAAAGATGATCCGTTCTTTCAATAAACGGGAATAAATGTCGTAAGCGCGTTCGCCTCGACTGGTTTGTTCCACTACAATTGGCACCAATGCCATGTATTCACTCCTTATTTCTATTTTTCTTGTTTAAAATTTAATTCCAGCTTTCACGAATGGTTCCCGAAATCCCGGGGGAAATGTTCAGAACCTGTTTACTCCTTTTCTTTGTCCTTCTTCCCGGATTGTTTCTCGCTGGTTTTTTTCGTTTTTGTTTTGCCGGTTTTACTTTTGGTGGTTTTTTTCCGGCTCTTCGTTTTCTTCGCAGCCTCTTTCCCCTGAGGGAAAATCTCCACGATTTCAGCGTTTTCTTTCAAAAAATCCAGGATTCTTTTTTCCAGCAAATCGTCTTTCAAACGATTTATGTATGATCGGTCGTTTTTCAGATGTTCTTTAAATTTTTCCTCAATTCCCGACGACTCGTCAATCAATTTTTTCACTTCTTCATCTGTTACCTGAATGTTCTCCACTTCGGCGATTTTTTTCTTTAAAAAATACCAGCGGATGTGGTGGATGGCGGCGGGGCGGTAATTGGAGCGCACCGCTTCTTCATCAATCGGTTGATCTCCGGCCTGCCGTTTAAGATCGTTGACCATTTCGTTCAAATAGTTCTCCACCATCGAAGGCGGTACGTCGAACGGATTTTCTTTCAGCAGTTCGTCGATGAGGCGCTGATTCAAGGTCTCTTCGCTTTTCCGATCGAAGTCGCGCTGAATGTTTTCCCGGAGCCGCTCCTTCAGTTCTTCCAGAGTTTCCATGTCCGATTCCGGGAGGTTCTTCACGAATTCATCATCCAGTTCCGGCAGCTCTTTCTCTTCGATCTTTTTGGCTTCAATTTCCAGGCGGGTAATCTGGGCCGGTTGCTTTTCGGTGGCCGGAATTTCCTGAGTTACGATGCGTTTTTCCCCGGTTTTGATTCCGATGAGCTGCTTTTCGATTTCCAGATCGAATTTTCCAGAACCCAACTCCGCGGAAAGATTTTCGTATTTGTGCCCGACAATGGGGACGTTCCCCTCGTCCAGTTCCTGGGCATCGAAGTGTACCACATGACCTTCTTTGGCCTCCTCCACTTCCTTAACGGTGGCAAATTGTTCCCGAATGTTTTCCAGCGCCTGGTTCACATTCTCGTCCGTAACCTGCAATACGTCTTTTTCGACCTTTAACCCTTTGTATTTCTTGAGTTCGATCTCCGGCTCAACCTCCAGCTCCACTTCAAAAACCAGTCCTTTTTCAATTTCCTCTAACTTCAAGTCGGTGATTTTTCCCTGTGCCACCGGTTCCAGACCCGATTCTTCGATGGCTTCGCCGTAGTAGGCCTGGAGCGCTTCGTCAATGAGCTCCTGCAAGATGAGATCCTGGTAGCGTTTGCGAATCAAACTTTCGGGGGCTTTACCGGGACGAAAACCGGGAATGTCCGCTTTTTTCTGGTAGCGGCGAATAATTTTGCGTTCCAGCTTTTGTAATTCCTGCGGAGTGAGTTCAACTGTCAGCTTCCTGGAATACGAATTAATTTCGGTAACCGTTGTTTGCATATCTTTCCCTTATTTTTTTAAAATATGAGTAACTTTAAAGCTTGCAAATATAATATGCCCCCGCCCGTTTTGCAAGCGCCTTGAATTTCCGTGAAAGCGAAATTGCTCCCTGATTGTTTTCTGATCGCGCCTGCCGGGGCGTTCGAATGCGGGATCGTCTTCAATGGAAAACCCTTTTGAATTTTACCTTTTTGAAAACGGAAAAACCGGGATTGATTTAAGACGTTTATTGGGATTGTCCGGTATTGTCGACTTGATCGACGATGCCAATAATAATGGAGCGAATGGGAGCGTTGCCGTGCTGCACGATTTGCCGGGCGGAATTTCCCTCGTCAATCACCAGTACCGTGTCGCCCACTCCGGCGTCCACGGAATCGACGGCGATGAGGTAGTTGTCCGTTACCGTGCCTTCCGGAGTGAGATGAGCGACCACCAGAAGCCGTTTGGAATCGTAAAAAGGGTGGTTAATGGTGGAATAGATGTTTCCCACCACCTTGCCCAGAATCATTCTTCCGCCTCCTCGCTCATTTGAACGCCGTCCACAATGCCGATGATGGTGTGATCCACCGGAACGAACCAGGGGTCCAGTGCCAGCGCCGCCTCGCGGCCGCCCTCGTAGTAAATAAGCTCTCCCGGACCGGCCATTCGGGTGGAATCGGCGGCCACCAGGGGCTTGCCGGTAGGTTGCCGTTCTTTGGTCAAAGGTTGAAGCAGCAGCAGCGGAACACCTTCCAGACCCTGGTAAACCGTTGCGGGGGTAACGGTTCCAATAACGCGGCCTAATTTCATCCTTCCACCTCCCCGTCGGGTAATTCCCGCCGCTCGGCCTGACTGAAGCGCATGCCGCTTTCGATCTCGCGGGCTAACTCCGGGTGCAGCTGGGGAATAATCTGCTGGGCGGTAATGACCCGGCGTTCCTGAATGCGCTGGGTGGCGATGTCCAGGGCGGCTTCGACTTCTTCCAGCTTTCCGGTAAACAGGGCGTAACCTTTACCGCCGAAGCCGTCTGCTAATCGCAATTCGACCAGCCGTACTTCCGCGCCTTTTACGCCGGCGTCGGCCGCCTCGATGATGGCCGCCACGGTGTGAGTCTCCAGAACACCCAAAGCGTCCCGATCGCAGGGTTGGCGGTGTCCCAGTATTGCCCGGTGTACCTGGGGATCCACGTCCGGGAGCAGCAGAGAGTCCACCACACTGGAGCCTCCTCTCACCATTCCTTCCTGGAAAGCCTCGTCCACGGCAGCGGTGGAACCTCCGACTAAAATCAGGTACTTACCCTGACTAACGGTGCCGGATTTAAGCATGGCAATGGGCGACTTTTTCACCATGGCATCGGCCGTGGTAAGGCCCACCGGCACGTTGTTCAATTCCAGCAGGGCAATGGCCGGGTAAGTTTTTTCTCTGTTTTCTTGGTTTCTCATGGTTGTTTTCTCTCAACGGTTCATCCCTTGATTCCCGGAGCATTAAACGATGCGGAAATGATCCACCAGTACGCAGCGCCGTTCGCGGCTAAAGCTGCGCGGTCCGGTAAGCCCCTCGCCGGTGGGACTGGCGATAGTGAAGGAGCAGTATCCTTCGCCCCGGTAACCCAATCCGGCCTGGGAAGGGCCGTTTTTCACAAAAATACTGCAATTGATTTCGCGGGCCATGCGGCTCAATTTGTCGATATTACGGGAATGCATCACGGCAGTATGTCCGAATCCGTGTTCCGCCCGAATGGCCAGGTCGATGGCTTCGTCCACATGGGAAACCCGCACAATGGGGAGCACCGGCAGTAACTGTTCGGTCCACACCAGGGGATGGTCGCGGTCCACCTCGGCAATGGCCAGACGAATGTCGTCCCCCACCTTCAATCCGATTTTTTCCAGGATTACGCCGGCGTTTTTCCCGATCATCTCTTTGTTAATCACCCCCGGTTTACCGGGACCGTTGGTTTTGCTGAAAATAACCCGTTCGACCTGTTTTACCTGCACCGGGGTGAGGAGAACGGCTTTATTCTGGGTCATCAGTCGGATCAACCGGTCGGCCACCGAAGCCACCACAAATACCTCTTTCTCGTCGATGCACACAATGTTGTTGTCGAAGGAAGCACCCGCCACAATGTCCCGGGCTGCCTTTTCCAAATCGGCGGTTTCATCCACCACTACCGGGGGATTTCCGGGGCCGCCGCAAATGGCGCGCTTTCCGCTGGTCATGGCGGCACGGACCACCCCGGCGCCACCGGTTACCACCAACAGGCGAATCCGGGGATGTTTCATCAGGTATTCGGCACTCTGGATGGTGGGATTCACAATGGTGGTGACCAGATTCGGCGGACCGCCCGCTTCCACAATGGCCTGGTTAAGTAAGTAAACATTTTTAATAGAAACGTTTTTAGCGGAAGGGTGAACGTTGAAAACCACCCCGTTTCCGGCCGCCACCATGCCAATGGTGTTGCAAATAATGGTGGAAGTGGGATTGGTGCTGGGAGTAATGGCACCGATGACCCCGTAAGGTGCCCGTTCCATAATGGTAAGGCCGTGGTCACCGGATTTCGCCCAGGTGGTCAGGTCTTCCACGCCGGGAGTCTTTTCGGTCACCAGCTTGTTTTTAATGATCTTGTCCTCCACCCGACCCAGCCTGGTTTCCGCGTGGGCTTCAGCGGCTAATTCTTCCGCGTGTTCCAGCATTTTCTGCCGGATGTGGGCGATGATTTTTTCCCGCCGCTCCAGCGAGAGGCTCATCAGGCGGTAGTGGGCGGCTTGAGCCGCCTCTACGGCGGAGTCGATGTCGGCAAAAACACCCAGGGGCAGATCGTTCAGGTCGGCGCCGGAAGGTAATCCGGTTGCGGGGACCTTTTCCCCTTTTAAACGGGACACCACCGCCCGGGCAATTTGTTCGATCTGTTCTTCGCTAAGTTTGCTCAACGGTTAACCTCCTGAATAAAGATACCACCGGGAACGAAGTCCAGGACACTTTCAGGCATCGTCGCGGCCTTTTTTGTATTTCAGCTGGCCGTCCACTTCCCAGTTATCCACAATTGCCATGATGACGGCATCGCAGGGTTTGTCCTTGGTAACAGTGGTCTGACGGGCGGAGCTGCCGGAGGCATACAGTACCATTTCACCGATTCCGGCGCCCACGGCGTCCACGGCTACCACATGCCCTCCGGTGGGCTTTCCTTCCAGATCCACCTGTTTCAGCAACAGGAATTTCATTCCCTGCATGCTCTCTTCTTTCCGGGTGGAAACTACGGTGCCAATTACTTTTGCTAATACCATACAACCTCCCGTCGGGTGGATCTCAAATTCATTGGTTAAAGATTAGAATTTGCTTCCCCGACTGCTTCTTAAGAAAAACCTTTACACTTTACGAGATAGAAAACTACCTTGCCTGTAAACGGGTGGAACGGTCATTTACCACCTTTCTTTAGGGAAGCTTCCGCTTCTTCTTTCCGGCCTAACGGGAGCACCAGATCCACATTCACATGCGGACGGGCGATGATGTGCACGGCGATCACTTCGCCTACCTTGGACGCGCCGGCCTGTCCGGCATCGCAAGCCGCACGCACCGCCGCCACGTCGCCGCGAATCACCACCGTGACGTAGCCGCCGCCGGTTTTCTCGTAACTAACCAGTTCCACCTTGGCCGCCTTCACCATGGCGTCTGCCGCCTCAACGGCCGCCGGAAAACTGCGGGTTTCAATCATTCCTAATGCTTCAGCCATTCAAACATCCTCCTGTATTGATGTAAATATATTGTGAATTTCAATTTGTTTGCGAAACAGGAAACTTTTTTATTTATTTTTCACGCGCCCGGACACATTTTCGATGGCGGCTTCCGCCGCTCGCCAGGCCACATCGATATCCCGTTCCTCCCCGCCCAGGTAAACGCGCCCAAAACTGCCGAAAGCGCGCACCTCCAGAATGTTAATATCTGCCGCCTTTTCCGCTTCGTTGGCGGCCAGAGCCGCATAGGCGGCCGGTTCCAGCTCCATCACGTAAAGGGTCTGACCGGGAATGATCATGTTGCCGTGACGCATGCGGTTAATCAGCTGCGTCTGGTGGTCGTCGATACGGCGGATGACCTGGCTGGAGAGCACCCGTGGTTTGTGGCGATCTTCCTCTTTCAACCCCAGAGCCTCCAGAATGGCGGCTCCGGCCTGCCGCACGTCAGCCTGCGATTCGGAGTGGATCTCCAGCAGTCCGTACAACCGTTCTACAATTTGCATCCCCGGGGTCACATTGGTGGATTTCAGAGCGATGTCGGTAATGCGATTAATCTCAATTCCGGGCGAGATCTCCACGTAAAGGGACGCCATTCCGGCGATCGGCAAAAATCCCTGCGCTACCGTTCCTAAAAAGGCGGCATATTGGGGTTGGAGCTTGTCCAGAAAAACATAAGAGCGTAAATCAATCAAGATGGGACTCCTTTATTATTCCTTATTGTCTGTTGAAAAATTGACTCGCGAAACACACAAAAAACGCAAACAAAACCAATTGGCAGAAAAATTTTCCAGCTCTCAGAAATGTTGCCAATGGCTGGCTAATTCGATTCGGTTATCCCTTTGGCCTCCTTCACAATTTGAATCCCGGCGCTGGCGCCGATACGCGTGGCGCCGGCCCGAATCATTTTTTGGGCGTCGGCATAACTGCGAATCCCTCCGGACGCCTTCACGCCCATTTTGGTGCCTTTCACCGCTTCCCGCATCAGGGCCACATCGTGAGCAGTGGCGCCACCGGAGGCGAAGCCGGTGGAGGTTTTTACGTAATCGGCCCGGGCCTTGCGGGCAATCTGGCAGGCCCGCACTTTTTCTTCGTCGGTTAACAGAGCGGTTTCAATGATGACCTTGCTCAGGGCGCCGCCGTCTTCGCAGGCTTCTACCACGGCGCGAATATCGCGGTACAACAGGTCGTCATCGCCCGCTTTCAACGCCCCGATGTTGATGACCATGTCAATGTCTTTGGCGCCATTGCGAATGGCCTGGCGGGTTTCGAACGCTTTTACTTCCGGAGTGTGGGTTCCAAAGGGAAATCCCACCACGCTGCACACTTTTACCGGCGAGCCTTTCAAAATGCTGGCTGCCAATTTCACGTAAGTGGGATTCACGCACACCGAGGCAAATTCGTATTGCAGCGCTTCTTCGCACAGCTTGCGGATGTCGTCCGGCGTGGCGTCGGGCCGCAGCAGGGTGTGGTCGATGTATTTGGCGATGTCTTTCGGGATGTCGGCGCCGTTGCCCAGCGAAGAGGTCATGCGGCCGACCCCCAGGTTAATAAAGTCCCGCATGGTGGAAGAATTTTTCTCCACGCTGACGCTGCGGCCGTCCATCATCTGCAGGTTCTGACTGCGCGCCAGTTCCTCCAGCGAAAGCCCGAATTCTTCCTTCAACAGCGTTTCAATTCGTTCAACAATTTTTTGTAAGTCTTCTGGTTGATAGTCGCTCATAGGTCGATTTACTTCCTTTGTGTTGGTTGATTCTGTTTGATTTTCGGTATTTGGGTTTGAAGCAATTTTAATGTTTTCCATTTGGGCAAGAATTTTACCTTCTTCTATTTCCTGGATTTGTTTCACCCGCTTCAGGTAGCGTTCTACCGTACAGGAGGTGGAGAGCCAGAGGTCGACAATTTGTTTGGCCAGCGGCGCAGCGGTGAATCCAGCACCCAGGGTCAGTACATTGGCGTCGTTGTGTTCCCGGCTATTGCGGGCGGTGGAAAGATCGTAGCAGGCCGCCGCGCGAATTCCCCTGACTTTATTGGCCGCCATGGCGGATCCGATTCCAGCGCCATCCACGATGATGCCAAACTGGCAGGTGCCATCGGCCACCAATTGTGCTACCTTCTGGGCAATAACCGGGTAATCGACCGGTTCGAGACTGTCCGTACCACAATCCACCACCTGGTAGCCGTTGCGCTGCAGGTGCTGCTTCAGAATCTCTTTCAGTTCGAATCCCGCATGATCGCCACCCAGGGCAATTCGAATAGGCCGTGCTTGCTGGCTTCCAATCATCTCCGGTTAATCCGATTGTAAAAATTATTACGGTCAAGCGAAAATTAAATTACAACGTTTAAAATGATATGACAATTCGTTTCGAAAATCAAGAATATTTCGAAATTCGACAACATATTTTGTTTTCAGCAAAAATATTTTTGGGGCTGCGAACCAGAGGAAAGAACGCATTCGACCGGTTTGCCCTTAGAAAATCTTCCTGGATTCTCGATCAGGGGGCATTCGTCAGTTGCTCGTTCCTGAGCATCATTGAAAAAACCGCTCGGATTTTCTTGGCTCCCTTTCGCGAAATTTTGCGGGCGACTCCCCCGACTCTGGTTACAGGTTAGCCCCGGCTTTCAAATCCGGGGATCGGGGGAGCACGCCAATACTGTTCCCGAGGCCGTTCACGGCCTTACAAGGGAAATTGTCCCTGATTTTCTACATTTTTTAATTATTCTAAGGTGACCTGCATCGCATTATATGGCCGGATTTGTTTTTTATTAAAAGAACAAACGAAGGGAGATTTCCGTTATTGAATATTCAATAAACCTATGTATCCTACGGCTTTAACTTGCGTTGAAAGAAACGATTTTGTATATTAAAAATACTTTGTTATTAACTCTTTGATTATTAAAGATTTATACAGGAAACAGGGTTTTAATGGCATCTGGTTCACATTCCAAACGTTCCTCGTTTGACCATTCACTGGAAAAATACCTGGATGAAATCAGCCAGATTCCCTTGCTGACTTCCGAGCAGGAGGTACAATTGACCCGTCGGATTCGTCAGGGCGACCAGGAGGCGCTGAAGGAACTGGTACAGGCGAACCTGCGCTTTGTGGTCAAGGTGGCCAAGGAATATCAGAACCAGGGATTGCCATTAATGGACCTGATTCACGAGGGAAACCTGGGTTTAATCAAAGCGGCCAATCGTTTTGACGAAACTCGGGGATTTCGTTTTATCTCCTACGCTGTGTGGTGGATTCGCCAATCCATCTTGCAGGCGCTGGCGGAGCAGGCCCGGGTGGTGCGCTTGCCCCTGAACCGGGTGGGATTAATCAACAAAGTGAACAATATCGTGCGGGAATTGGCCCAGGAATACGACCGCGAGCCCACCCCGGAGGAAATTTCCAAGCTGCTGCAAATTCCCGGTAAAGATGTGGAAGAAGTGCTGAACAGCGGAAGTTTTCACCTCTCGCTGGATCAACCGTTCCAGAAGTCCGATGAAGGCAACATGAAGGACATTCTTTCCAACCCCAATTCTAAAGCGCCGGATTCGGACTTAATCAAAGAATCATTAAAAGACGAAATACGCCGGGTGTTAAAAACCCTTTCCCCCCGAGAAGAATTAATTATAAAAATGTATTTTGGGATTGACCAGGACCGCCCGTTCACCCTGGAAGAAATCGGAGATCGCTTAAAACTGACCCGAGAACGGGTTCGGCAGATCAAAGAACGGGCGCTGGCCCGGTTGCGACATCAATCCCGTTCCCAAAATCTCCGGTTGTTTCTCTAAAAAGTTGTTCTTATCTTTAATATTACAGCTAAAACAACGGAGGGACGTGTGAGCAAAAATTTGATGACCAGTGTTTCTGGTGTTCGCGGCATTATTGGCGAGAGCCTGACACCGGAAGTGATTGTCAAATATGTTTCGGCTTTTGGGCAGCAACGGCAGGGAAAAAAGGTAGTGGTGGGTGGCGATCCTCGGGTGAGTGCCCGTTTTATTCGTCCGCTGGTGAAAAGTACCCTGGTCGCTTGCGGTTGTCAGGTGGTGGATATTGGGGTAACCCCCACGCCCACGGTTCAGATTGCGGTGGAGGAGCTCGAAGCAGCAGGGGGAATTGCCATTACGGCCAGTCATAATCCTATTCAGTGGAACGGATTAAAATTCATCGGGGCGGATGGTTTGTTTTTACCGGAACGGGAGATTTACAAATTGTTTCAGGAAGCCGACTCCCGGCGGCGCAGTTACGTCCCCTGGGACCAGTTGGGTCAGGAGGAATATTATGACCGCGCCATTGACGACCATTTACAGAAAATCTACGATTTACCATACATCGATGTGGAAGCCATTCGTAAGCGCAAGTTTAAGGTAGCGGTGGATTGTGTGAACGGAGCCGGTGGAACCATCGTGCCGCAGCTGTTACAAGACCTGGGTTGCGAGATGATTGGTTTGAATGTGGAGCCCACCGGAATATTTGCCCACACCCCGGAGCCGGTGCCCCAGAACCTGGTGGATCTGGCGGTGGCGGTAAAGGAGAATCAGGCCGACCTGGGAATCGCCGTGGATCCCGATGTGGATCGCCTGGCTATTATTGCCAACGATGGCAATCCCCTGGGCGAAGAGTACACCCTGGCGCTGGCGGTCAAGTTTGTGCTCAGCAAGAAGTTAGGATACGTGGTGGTCAATCTTTCTACCTCGCGAGTAATTGATGATATTGCCCAGTACTACAACGTGCTGTTATTTAAAACCAAAGTGGGCGAGATCCACGTAGCGGAACGCATGCGGGAAGTGGGAGCTGTAATTGGTGGCGAGGGTAACGGGGGCGTGATTTTGCCGGAAGTGCACCTGGGACGGGATGCTCCAGTGGCAATTGCGCTGATTCTGCAATTCCTCACGGAATTTGGCGGAACCATCTCGGAGCTGAAACAAACGCTGCCGCAGTACTATATTGTGAAGGATAAGATTCCCGTTAAAGATATCGATGCGGATCAGGTGATTGAGCATTTTGCGGAGAAATTCAAAAATGAACAGCTGGAACTGACCGACGGACTGCGCATCGATCGTTCAGATTCCTGGATTCATCTGCGAAAGTCCAACACCGAGCCAATTGTGCGGGTCATTGTGGAGGCCCGGACGCCTGAGATTGCCTGGCGTATCTTGCAAGAGGTGAAAGAAGAGGTTGAAAAGGTAAGAACCACCTGAACGAGAAATTTTTCCACCCTCTGCAAATAGGGTCAAAGGAACGGAATCGTCCTTGGCATTTTCCGGGTGCCTGTTCGTGATGTTGATGCAATTGTTTGCAGCTTCATTCCGGTATTTAAAATTTTACCCTGAATTTATTGATTATGGTCAACATCCGGAGAGGCAAAAGCGCGATATAACCCTATTATGACGGAAAGAAAGGTAAATTGGGTTTTCGAGCCTTTACCCCATTACCGGCAACCTCCTTTGCCCCAACTTCCTCCCATTGACGATTATGACGATTTCAAAAAATTGGGAGTGAAAATCACCCCAACCTCCCGGCGGCTTTTAACCTGGGCTCTGGGGCTGTCGGGGTTCCGTTCGTTTTATCATAAACTTTCGCCGCAAGATCTGGAAGAACTGCTGCTCACCCTCAATACCCGCTTACCGGGATTATTTTCCCCGGTCATTTCCGCCTCCGTCTTATTTAATGATTCTTCTTTTCCCAAAGTGACTCCCGTAGAAAGGGCTGTCGCATTGGTGCTGGCAGCGCTGGAATTTTTTCAGGATCTCAAAAGTGGAACGCTGCCTCAGGACACCATTAAAGACATTCTCTTGGATATGAGCGAGTATCCGAATTTGTTCGGAACCACGCTTTGCGTGGAGGAAAAAGGGGTCAGAATTCACAAAACCGAGCAGGTATCTCATATTTTACTGATTGTAAATGGCCGCTATTACATCCTTCCCCTGTCCAAAAATTTTCAGGAGCTGGAGTTCCTGATGCAAGATTGTGTGGAGGACAGTTTGGAAAGAGGGAGTGAGGAGGCTAATTCCCCGGGCTGGTTAACGGCGGCAGACGACCGCTTTCAGCTTCGAGCCTGGCGAAAAATTTTACGGAATCCGGTTAATCGAGAGAGTTTGGAACAAATTAAGCATACCCTGTTGACGGTGTGTCTGGATTTGTCGGTCAGGCCTTCGAGGGATCAGGAAGCGGCTCGTTACATTCACATCGGCAATCCGGGAAATCGATTTTATTTTTCCGGCACCCAGATTGTGGTGTTGGGCAATTCTAAAGCCGGGGCAATTTTTAATTTTACGAATTACATCGATGGAAATCCCATGTCGCGGTTTGCCGATGAACTATTCCAGCGCAGCGAATCCCTGCTACGCGCCCGCCAACGGGAAGCAGACCCTGGGAAAGCTTCCCCGGAGGAGTCGCGAGTTCAGTCCCTCCGATTTTTTATTCCGCCCCATATTCTGAACCGGGCCCAACGGTCGGTTCAGTCCGTTGTGGATGTTCAACCGCACACCTTCCTTTTGAATGAGTGGGGAAGAAACAAATTGGGGCCGTTTGCCAGAGATGCCGCCCCGCTTTTCGTCGTCGCCTTGCTCGCCGCTGTTCGGGATTTAACCGGTAGAATCCCCTCCGTTCTTCAATTTATCTCCATGACCCACGTGCGGTTTGTGGGATTAAACCTGGAGCTGATTACCACCGAAGAATGTAAAAAATTGTTGAAAATGCTGGATGAAAACGCCTCGCCGGAGAAAATACGCCGACATCTCGTGGAGTGCATCCGGTCTCAACGGGAGATTATTCGCAAGTCCCGCAAAGGACTCACCCTGTCGGACTTTGTGAATGTTTATTTGAAGAAGCAAAGGGGAATTAAAAGACTGGGAATACTTTTGATTTACTTTGTCACCATTCAAATATTGCGAATGCTGAATTATTTGCATTTGACAAAGACAGACATCATGATTTCTCATCCGACCATTAAAAATTCCTATAAAGTGATTAGCCGCCCCGGAGTGCGGTTACCCTACGTACAGATGTTCGCCTTACATTACCAAATCCATGACGAATTTACAAGGGTTACGTTTATGCCCGGGAAATACTGGCGTTACCCCAACGAAACCGTGGTCCGTTATCTGCAAAAACGTCTGGAGCAGTTGCTGAATGTGGTGAATCAGTAGGGATCGGTTTCGGCGAGCTCGTAAAAAATACACTCCGGTGGGTTGCTCTCCGGTTTTAAACGTTTTTTTTAATTTT
>JAJRXE010000315.1 GCA_024276455.1 Calditrichota bacterium | reverse complement strand
TTCCCCTGCCTTGGGCCCGGGCGGTTATTTCGCTGGGTTCCTATCTGGAAAGCGACCTGGATTACCGCTACGATGAAGAGGTTCGTAAAAACATCTTCGGCGATTCTCTGATGGCTTACAATCAGATTGCGTTTGAGGGCGGATTGCGACGCTACGGGGCGGCCCTGGCGCTGCCGGTAATGCCGGGACTGTCCATCGGATTGCAGTTCTCCGTTCTGGGAGGAAAATTGCATTACACCCGCAAGATCGATTTTGTGCGGAAACCGGAAAACAGTGTGGCCGAAGAGGTGTGCCGTTCGCTGGACAATTTGCCCACAGTGGTTTCGCTGGGCACCATTTACCGGTTTAATGAGCGGGTGACGGCTGGTGTGGATGTTTCGTTGCCTTACACAGTAAGGTACATAGCCAGTGGATCCGGGGGAGAGAGCTGGCAGGAGGAAATCGGCTATCCCCTGCGGATTAACGCAGGGTTCGAATATCGGGCGCAGCAGGTCCTTCAGGCCCGTTTGAATATTGATTTTGCCTACGAGTTCTGGTCCAATGTGAATTACCAAAGCAACGTCCCGGAAGCCATTGTGGTTCAGCCGGGTCGGGAATTCTCGGATGTGTACAAAGTCCGAATTGGGGTCGAGCACGTTTTCTACAACCAGATTCCCTTTCGGGTCGGCATTCAGTACCGGAATTCCTATCTGTACAAAGGGCAGACCCAGACGCTCTTCAGTCTGGGTACCGGTTTCTTTGGCGACAATTGGAAGGTGGATGTGGCCGGAGCGGTTACCAAGTCCAGCTACAAATGGCCCGACCTGTTTGACGACCGTCTTTACGGCGGCGATCGTTCTAACAGTCCCATCGACGATGTGGAAGAACTGACCTTTTTGGGGAAAATTACCCTGCAGTATTACCTGAACTGGTGAGTCGTTGGGTTTCGCGTAAAATCTGTTTAAGGTAGCCGCTGGCTGTTGAAAATCGTCCCTGATTTTTGGTTATTGCTCATTCGTCCATCCCTGGACGTCATCGAAAAAATTCTGGTAGCCACCAGCTTGTCCGGCTGTCCAGATCCGTCAGGCTGGCGCCTGTCCGGTGACCAGAAGGGTTTTAGCTTGCGCTATCTTGTATTATTAATCTGCCATGGCAATAACCGGAGTCGTTAAAATTCTACTTTTCTCCATTTCCCGGTTGAATTCCCCATCTTTTCGCTTCATATTAACTTGTTGCCAGAATCGGTTTGTCGAAAAGCACCCATTTGTTTAACCATTTGATTGGCAGTTGCTCGCATGGTTTGCGGAATATCAAAAAAGGTAAGTATTTTCTGGTTTTTCAGGTGCGGTTTTCACCCGATTTTTCAATGTCACTGGAAACGTTCGTGTTAGTCGAGTTTTTTGTGAGCTAAAAGAAAAGCGATGAGGAGGTGCATTAAATGGGTAAACGCGTATTGTTTTTGTTACCGATTGTTCTGGGCGGTTTATTGCTGGCGGGTGGTCTGGCTCAATCGCCGGACGGTCCGTTTGTCCTGGTGCCGACCTGGCAAACCGCTCCGGTGTTGAAAGTGCCGGAATCGGTGTGCTACGACCCGGCAGCGGGCGTGCTGTATGTGTCCAACATTAACGGGAAACCCACCGAGAAAAACGGCAAGGGCTTTATTTCCAAAATTTCCGTTGATGGCGATATCCTGAGCCTGCAGTGGGCGACCGAACTGAACGCTCCCAAGGGCATGGCCATTCACGACGGCCAACTCTACGTGAGCGACATCGACCGTCTGGTGAGCATCGACCTGGCCAGTGGGAAGATTGCTGCGGAGTACCCCGCCGCCGGCGCCCAATTCCTGAACGATGTGGCGGTGGACGAAAAAGGCCGGGTGTACGTCTCCGACACTTCGGACAAGAACAGCGTGATTTACCGGCTGGAGGGAGGAACGCTGACGGTCTGGCTGCAGGGACCGGAAATCCGGAGTCCCAACGGACTGTTTTACCATGCCGGGGTACTTTACATCGGCAATTCCGGAGATGGGAAAATTAAGGCGGTGGAAGTAGCGAGCAAAAAGAACACCACTGTGGCAAAGGTGGGCAGCGGCATCGACGGATTAATCCGGGACCAAAGCGGCTTCTTCCTGGTATCCGATTGGAAAGGAAAAACTTCCCTGGTCACGGCGGAGGGCCGTCTGTTCGTTCTGCTGAACACCACCGATCAAAACATCAACTCCGCTGATCTGGGCTACATCCCGGGCAAGCATCTGCTGCTCATTCCCACCTTTTTCGACAACTAGGTGGTGGCCTACCGACTGGTGGAGAAATAGACGTTTGGCAAGCGAAAAAGGGGTTGGGTAACCAACCCCTCTCTTAATGCGT
>JAJRXE010000314.1 GCA_024276455.1 Calditrichota bacterium | reverse complement strand
CTTTCCAAGGAGGAAGTGCATTTGCTGGGCCAGGACATCCATTTCATTAAAGAGAACATTCCCCGTTTCAGTGCGATGGGAGAGCTGCCATAGCACCAGATGAGTTTTTACATTCTGGCGGTGGCGCCCCTAATCCTGTTTGCGGTGGCTTTTGTTTACCGGAATCATCTGGAAAAAATGAGCAGCAACGTGCAATATGCCCGCAGCCGTAAAGCCCATCGGCAGGCGCGCGAACGACTGAAAGAATCCCGGCGTTTCCTGAAAGAGAACCGGGTGTCCGATTTCTACGGGGCGGTGTCCAAAGCGCTGATTGGTTACATTGCGGACAAAACCAATCAACCGGCAGCCGGATTGGTGGCCGAAGATGTGTTAACCATCTTACAGGAGCGGGGGATTGACGAAACGGTGCAAAAGGAAATGAAACAATTGCTGCAGGAAGCCGATTTCCGCCGTTTTGCGCTCGGAGAAGTGGACAGCCAATCAATGCAACAGTTCTACAAGCGGGCCGAGGATTTGTTGGTGAAATTAAGCAAGTTCTTTTAATTAACGAATGGAAATGTGCCAGAAATGAAAAAGAAAATACTGTTCATTTTTTTCGTCAACCTGCTGTTTTTTCTCTCGGTGCAGGGCGCCGAAAAACCGCGAAATCTTTTCCTGCAGGCCAATCAGGCCTATCGAGCCAATCAGTACGAAAAAGCCATTGCCCTGTACAAAAAGATTCTCTCGCAGGGATTTGAGAGCAAAGAATTGTATTACAATCTGGGCAATTGCTATTATCGCCTGAATGAAATTGGGGAGGCCATTCTATATTATGAAAAAGCCCGGAAAATCGATCCGGGCGATCCGGACGTGAAGTACAATCTGGATATTGCCAATTTACGGGTAATTGACCAGGTCAAGTTACCGCAGCGTTTTGTACTGTTTGAATGGTGGGATGGGCTCAAGTGGCACTATTCTTTATTTCAACTGCGCAATCTGGTATTCGGATTGTACTTTCTGGCAATGGCATTGCTAATTGCCTGGTTGTTTGTGCGTCGGCACCGGATTCGACAAACTCTTTTATCCCTGGGCATTGTGTTGGGAGTGCTCGCCGTTTTCTGGGGCTATATTTTTTACCTCCGTTTGAGCGAATCCAGAGATCATCGGGAAGGGGTCATTTTAACGCCCTCGGTTACAGTGTTGAGCGAACCGGAGGAGAATAGCACCGACATGTTCATTCTTCACGAGGGCACCAAAGTGTTTTTGGATGAACAACGAGGGGAATGGTTAAAGATTCGCCTTCCGGATGGGAATTCCGGTTGGATTCCCGCCAACGTAATTGGGATTATTTGAAGAAAGCGAATCTTAACAGCGGTGGCAGATTAAGCGGACGAGCGAAAGGGCGTGAACGCCCTTTTTTCGTGTAAGGCCGTAAACGGCCTCTTTCCCAAAAGGCCGTAAACGGCCTGAGGGCGGATGGTTGCTTCCCTTGCGAAACCCGGCTTGAAAGCCGGGGCAATTTTCAGTAGTTCCTGCAAAAGAACCCGAACGGTTGGGAGGAAAAGAGCTGCGATTTTACCGCCTTCTGTTGCACCCTCTACGGTGAAGTTCATACCTGCTGCACGCTTCGGGCAACCGCAGTAGTAAAAATTCGGGTCACATTTTTCATCCATTCGAACCGTTAGCCGTGTATTGCCCAGAAGAGAAAATTCAAAAAATTTTGAATTCTTGAAATTAAAATTTTGATCTTTTAAAATTTTTTTTAATTTTTGGTCTGTTTTGGAGGGAAGAGCTCGGTTTTATTTGTGCAACAAAAGAGACTATTTACTCGCTGACCGAGGCGTTGTAAGGCGGCTTAAGGGAAAGGAAAAAACATGGTACGGTTTTTTGTCATGCTGGCGGTAAGTTATTTGCTTGGCTCAATTCCCACCGCCATTCTGACCGGAAAAGTATTGAAGGGAATCGATATCCGGCAGTACGGTAGCGGCAATGCCGGGGCCACCAATGTGTTTCGGGTGCTGGGGTGGAAGGCCGGAATATTCGTTCTGCTGGTGGACATGGCCAAAGGGTTTGTCGCCACGGTGGTAGTGTACAAGCTGGCGCTTGGGGCGGTGGATATTCAACCGGTGGTGTTGCAAATCATTGCCGGACTGGCGGCGGTATTCGGACACATCTGGACGGTTTTTGCCGGATTTAAAGGAGGGAAAGGAGTAGGCGCCGGTGCCGGAATGATTATCGGGCTGGTACCGGGAGCCGTGCTGGCCGGTATCATCGTCTTTGTGATCGTGGTCGCCCTGACCCGCTACGTATCGCTTGGTTCCATTCTGGCCTCCATTACTGTGGCCATTTATTTGTACGGAAAGCACTTCTTATTACACCAGCCGGTGGAACTCCCCCTGTTGATTCTGGGACTGTTGGTCCCCCTGCTTATTATTTTCACTCACCGAAGCAATATTCAACGGCTTTTACAGGGAAAAGAAAATCGAATCGAGTTTAAGAAAAATTAAATCCGAGGTTCCGTATGAAAAACGTTGTAAAAACCACCGACATTCCCGGGGCGAAATTGTTGAATCGGGGAAAAGTGCGCGATATTTATGACGCCGGCGAGTTTATGCTCATTGTAACCACCGACCGCATCTCGGCCTTCGATGTGGTAATGAATGAGCCCATTCCCTACAAAGGAATCGTTTTGAATCAAATCTCCAAATTCTGGTTTGAACAAACCCGGAACATTATTGCCAACCATTTTATTACCGATGAGGTGAAAGAATTCCCGTCTCCTTTTTCTGAACATGAGGAAACACTTGCCGGACGTTCCATGCTGGTAAAGAAAGCCAATCCGTTTCCGGTGGAGTGTATTGTGCGCGGGTATTTGGCCGGTTCCGCCTGGAAGGAATATCGTGAGCACGGTACGGTTCACGGACAACAAATGCCTGCCGGATTGAAAAATTCCTCCCGGCTTCCGGAGCCGATTTTTACCCCCAGCACCAAAGCGGAGAGCGGACATGACGAAAATATCTCTTTCGACCAAATGGTGGCGATCATTGGGTCGACCTACAGTGAAAAACTGCGCGAAGTGAGTCTTAAACTCTATCAGTACGGGGCAGAGGTGGCCCGGCAAAAGGGGATCATTATTGCGGACACCAAATTCGAATTCGGTCTGCTGAACGGAGAAATGATTCTGATTGACGAGGTGATGACCCCGGATTCTTCCCGTTTCTGGCCGGCCAAATCGTACAAACCGGGAAAGAGCCAACCGAGTCTGGACAAACAATATCTCCGCGATTACCTGGAAACGTTGAATTGGGATAAAACCCCTCCGCCTCCTCGTTTACCGGAGGATATTGTGGAGAACACTTCCCGGAAATATCTGGAAATCCTTCAGATTTTAACCGGAAAAACCATTGAAGATATTTTGAAAAAGTAGGGATTTAAAAATGCGGGTAAAAATTTCGGTCATCGGAGCAGGCAGTTGGGGAACCACTCTGGCGAATGTCTTGGCGGAAAAAGGGCACGAAACCCTGCTGTACGTTTACGAACAGGATCAGTACGTATTAATGCTTAAAGAACGCCGGAATGAGAAATATTTACCGGGAGTACCGCTGGAGCCGCGCCTGCAGCTGACCGATCAATTGCAGGAGGCCTTTCAGTTTGCCGATTATCTGGTCATGGCGGTGCCTTCCCATGCCTTGCGCAGTGTGCTGGAACGCTGGAAAGGGCGCAATGTTTCCCGCAAGGTGTTCATTAATGTGGCCAAGGGAATTGAGAACGACACCCTGTTGCGCATGTCGCAGGTGATTCGGGAGGTGACCGGAGTGAGT
>JAJRXE010000313.1 GCA_024276455.1 Calditrichota bacterium | reverse complement strand
CATTTCGTGGGCCACCACCGCCGCGGTTTTACCCAGTACCGCTAATCGTTCCTGGTGAGCCCGCTGCTCGTTCATGAGCTCCCGCTCGGTAACATCCCGGGCCAGTAAAATCTTGCCGGTCATGCCGTCCAGCCCGGGAAGCCGGGAAGAGATCACCTCGTAAATCGAGTTCTCGATGGTAATTACACAGTTGGTTCGCCTTCTGGC
The DNA here is from genome assembly GCA_024276455.1 of Calditrichota bacterium. Lineage (GTDB taxonomy): Bacteria > Calditrichota > Calditrichia > RBG-13-44-9 > RBG-13-44-9 > JAJRXE01. Next base: position 10,105 of record JAJRXE010000313.1, on the reverse strand, counting down.
GTCTAACAGGCAGGTCATGCAGTTAGCGTGGTCAGACAATCCCGCCTGCCGTAAACATTTCCGAACGCTCAGAGAGGAGGCATTATTCTGAAGTAATTTAACCAGAGGTTGAGCCGCTTTATTGGAGAGCACAATTTCGTTGTTACTGTTGAGTAAAATCAGTCCGTCGGTCATGGAGTTTACCACCGTATTCAGGCGGTTGTGCTGAATGCGCAACTCGGTTTCGCGCTTTTTTAAATCTTCTGCCGTACGTTGCAAATGGCGGGTTCTTTCTTCCACCGCGGCGGCCATTAAATTAAAGGTGTTGGCCAGATTACCAATTTCGTCTTCCGATTCAATTTTTATTCGGGCCGAGAAATCTCCCTCTTTGATTTTAAAAGCCATTTTCTGAAGTTCCCCCAGGGGGCGTATGACAAATTGTACCGGAAAAAACAGCAGCACCAGGGTGCTAATGGCAATAATAAGCGCCACGCCCAACAGGGAACTTTCCAGATCTTTCACCGGTTTCATGGCGTCGTCCACGTTTAATTCAATCAGGGTTTCCCACCCGTTGCTGGGAAGCGGTATGCTTTGCCCGAACATGACTTTTCCGTTCTGACAGGCATGCCTTCCGGTGTGTTTGGAAACCAGGCTGGCGTGTGCAACCGGAATGACTTTAATGCTGTCGGGTCTGATCCGGTGGCTCCACTGGTCGGGATGGTTCACCTTCTTCAAATAGCTCCAGGGAACTTCCAGGCGGGTGCCGGTGGGATCGATGAGGGTTAAATATTTTTCCTCGGTGGACTCGGTAATTTCCTGGTTGTATTCGGCGGCAATGTTTTCAATCAGAGTTTTCAGATTCAGCAAACAGACCAGATATCCGATTCTGCGGGAACGCTCAATGTTCCAGAGCGGGGTAACAATGGCAGCGGTGGGAAAGGGAAAAGTTTGACCGGGAGGAAAAATGGGACTGAATTGTTGCTCTTTCTCCTGAGAAATGGAACGAAGAAAGTCCCGGATACTTGGAGACGTATCGCGTACCGCCACAATTTTCTCTTTTTGCAGATTGTAAATTTGCAGGTCAATGAACTCGCTGATTAAAGGGAGCTTGTTGACCCGCAAATGGTTTCGCAGCATGGTGCGGATTTTCTGTGTTTGCGGGTCATTGCGTCGCCCTTCTTCGTTCCGCCTGGTTATTTCGGCGGTTCGCGCTCTGATAAACCCGTCGGAAGAGAAGTCTTCGGCACGCCGGCTCAGGGTCTCCAGCTTTTTGTCAAAAATGGCTGCCTGGGCAAACGATTCACTTTGCAAACGGGTCAGAATCTCGTTGTTCAGCGAGGTGTAAACCGAATTCAAAATGAAATAACCCCCGATTCCAAAAACAATCAGGTACAGGGCCGCAAAGCTTAACGGCAATTTGTACCGGATCGCTATTTTGGAAAGCGGATCCTTCTGGAACCATTTCATGACCAATTCCTTGCTGAATTAGGTTTAGGGATAAATTCCCTGCCTGGCAGCGGATGGAGAATAACCAGTCGTAAGGGGAATCTGTGCAGGAAGATTTATTTTATTGCAAAAATTTATTTTAAAATCCGTTCTTTCCACTGCCAAATCGAATTCCAATACTAAAAGATATTACATCATTTTTGAACGATTTTCAATTCCAATTTTGAAAAAAGAGCCCCGCGGAGGCAGATTATTTAAGGGATTGGCTGGAGGTAGGAATCGAAGCGCTAAGAACCGGGGAGTTTCCCGATTTCGGGCACAGAGGGGCGCGGAAAAAAAGAACGGATGAGGAATTTAAACCGCGGAAAAGGTTTCGTTTATTTGCGAAAACAGACAACAAGGAGGTTCCGTCCGGTTTTGCCCGCTGGTTCATAGGAGAAAAAAAGCCCTCCTTCCGGGGGTAGTAGAAGGAGGGCTCTTTAGGAGGAGCGCAGACGAAGAGACGGGACTTACTTTTGCTGTCCGGCCCGTTTCGCCGCTCCTTTGGGGCCTGTACCATCACATTCTCCGGTGCCGGTACCGGTACCGAGTGTGCTTCCCATGCCGCTCATTTTACCGAAAGCTCGTTTGGCGCCGGTACCGTCCATCGGACGCACGTAGTCAGGATCCTGGCCGTTGGGAATACCATCGCCATCCGCATCCAGGGCATTATCGTTAATTCCGTCGCCGTCTAAGTCAACAAAGCCCTTCGCACCGTGACCAGCGCGCATTTGGGAACCAACATAATCGGGATCCTGGCCATTAGGAATACCATCCCCATCGGCGTCCGGTGCGTTGTCGTTGATTCCGTCGCCGTTTTCATCCACAAACTTGTGCCCGTGCTGAAACTGGTCGGCGGTTTGAGTTTGAAATTTTTTGCCGTACTGGGCGCGAGTGCGAGTTTGAGTTTGGGTGGAATCCTGGGCGAAAGCGGACCCCAGAAAAGAAAGAGTGAGAACCAGGGTGAAAACCGTTAGAATAAGATTGAAGCGTTTCATTTTAATACCTCCTTTAATTAGGTTTAGTTGATTTATTTCAATTCAAGTTCGCTCTCTTTTATTACAAGCGGTGTGCCAAAGAAAATGGACACTGTTTAACTTTATGAAAATTAGGGGGTTAGCCGGGTTCTGTTTTGGAAAAGAATCCGGTCGGTTTCGACCATCCGGGCGAATGGTTGGCTGAAACGGGCGAAAAACGCCTAAAAAGCTACCGGAAAGAATTGATTATGTCCCGCTTTTATCTTATAATAGTGGGGAGTGAAAAAACGAAAATTTACAGAGGACAGAGAAGATGGCATTCTTGACAAAAAATCGCGTGGCCGCCCTGCTCGCTTTAATTGTGAGTCTCATGGCGGTCGTTTCCGGGGGACAGGTATTACTGGGATGGTCAACCCCGGCGTATCATGTTATTCCCCTGCTGGTGATTTACAATGTGGTGTTAGGATTGGTGGGGGTGGCGGATGCCTGGGGACTCTGGGGTGTTCGCGCATGGGCAGAAAAGTTGGCGTCTTTCATTCTGGGTCTCCATTTTCTGGTATTGATTCTTCTATTAGTGATGCGCTTACTGGATGTGGAAGTTGCCATTCACAGTATTGGTGCCATGACTTTCCGGGTGCTTATCTGGAGCATTATTAATTTATTGCTCCGAAAAAAAGGGGTTCCGGCAGGCACCTAACCGGAGTGCTCCGGGGGAGAATTTTTTAACCGGAATGGTGTATCCTTTGGCTGTGAAGATTATCGAATAAGAAAAAAGTGACCTATGAACGAGCAGAACATTTACGACGTGGTCATAATCGGTGCCGGGCCGGCAGGGTTAACGGCGGCCATATTTGCCCGCAATAAGGGCTTTCGGGTGGCGATCCTGGAAGGTCAGGAAGCTGGAGGGCAATTAAAAAGCCTCTACCCTTTTAAGCCGGTTTACAATTATCCCGGGTATTCCCGGATACAGGCTGGAGAGCTGGCCGGGATGATGCTCCAACAGGTTCGGCAAAATGACATTCCCGTGATTGAGAACGACCCGGTGGAAACCATAAATTCTCTCTCGCAAGGATTATTCCAGGTGAACACCCGGCGGCAGGTGCTGCAGACCCGGGCGGTAATTTTAGCCTGTGGAATGGGACTGTTCCAGCCCCGGCGCCTGAATGTACCGGGAGAACAAGAACTGGAAAACAAAAAAATATTTTTCTCCATTACTAATCCTGAAGAGTGGAGAGAACAGGAAGTGGCCATTTTGGGCGGTGGCAATAGTGCAGTCGATCACGCGCTGTTTCTTTTAGAGAAAAATGCCCGGATTACTTTAATCCACCGCTTGTCCAAATTCAATGCCGAACCGGCCAGTGTGGAAAAGCTCCGGCAGGAGAAAGTCGAAATTTTGTTGAATTGGCAAGTTCTCCGGTTTGAAGAGAATCAGGGTGGTAAAGTGGCGATCCACATCCAGGAGAATACGACCAACGAAGAAAGAGTCCTGCTCAAAGATCGGGTGCTCGTCAACATTGGACTTCAGCCCAACCTGGATTTCTTAAAACATTTGCCGGTGGAGAAAAAAGGTCGGCAGGTGGTGGTCGACTCCGAGATGCGCACTTCCCTCCCCGGGGTTTTTGCTTGCGGAGATGTGGTGACCTATCCGGGAAAAGTACGGCTGATTGCCACCGCCATCGGGGAAGCCGCTACGGCAGTCAATAGTCTGGAGAGATATCTAAAAATCCTTTCGAAATCTAACGCAAAGGTAAGTCATGAGTCGTAAGCATTCCTTCAATAATTCCAGTCGGGTGCTACTCCTCTTTCCTAAATTCCATTTGGGCGAGGAAATGGTTTCCCGTTTTCTGAAAGCAGGTTTCCAGGTGGTTCTGTTCACCCTTTCTGCCGAAGACGCCGCAAAATTTCGCGATCGTTTTAAGAACCAATCGCAGGCTGTAGATGTTTTTCTAATCCCACAAAAAGGAGAGCGATTCTGGGAACAGTTGACCGCCGCGGAAAAGCAGCGTCTTCAGGGACCGGACATTATTCTCAATTTTGTAGGCAATGAACTGATGAAAATAAGAGTGCAGGGCGAGGGAGCGGAATGGCATATCGATCATCGGGCGACCGGACAGCGTCTGATGGGATTTGTTGATTCTCTCTTGCAACAGGTGGAAATGAAATCGCCCTCCCTCTGGATAAATATTGTGCACGGAGTGGGTGGCCAATCCGGTAAAGAAGAGATTTTTTGCAGTACCCGTTATGGGGTCATGGGCTTGACGGAAATTTTAAAAATGAATCCGGCGCTGAAGGGTGTCGAGGTTGTGGATATCTGTTTAACGTATTTGCGACATAAACAAAACAAAGAACGGGTGTTTCACTGTGCTCACTGTGTGGCGGAGAAGTTTAGTGAAGAAGAAATTAAATTGGACACTCCGGGAGATATTGCTGCTTTTCTGATCGAAAAAAGTCGTCAGTTATTAACAGAGGTTCAGCGAAAGGGTTAATACTCCGGCTTTGGTTCAGGCCCCGAAAAGCATCCCGCCGGTTTTAACATTTGATTTTTCCCTTTCAATAGTTTTTTCGAAAAGGCTACCGATAACCGAGACTGGAGGAATTTTGAACCATGTTTAAGAAAGGTTTGATTTATCTTTTACTGTTTCCCTTAATCCTTCTGGCCCAGTTTCGTCTGGAGAATGCGGTGTTTCCCCTGCCGTCGGAGACGCCAAGAGTACTGGAACCGCTTGCCCGGATTCAGTTTGCTCCGATTGACGAAAGTTCCGCCATTGTTAAAAGTCGGCTGTGGAAGGATGTGTACTGGACGTTAAACGATTCCGGTGATCGGGCACGCATTTTTGCCCTCGATAATCTGGGCAGGATTATTAAACCCGCCTGGGCGAAGAACCGTTTTGAGGGGATTGAAATTCCCGATGCCGCGAATGTGGATTGGGAAGACCTGGCTACCGATGACGCGGGCAATCTTTACATTGCCGATACCGGCAACAATAACAATGCCCGGCGCGACCTGGTGGTGTACGTGGTTCGAGAACCCAATCCCCGGGAAGCGAATCGCACCAGCGTGCTGCGAAAAATCTTCTTCTACTACCCGGATCAGAAAGGTTTCCCGCCGGAACAGCGCAATTTCGACGCCGAAGCCCTGGCTTGGAGAAACGGGAAACTGTATGTCCTGACCAAACACCGCAGCGACACTCACACCAAACTGTATCGCCTGGACTGCACCGCCCCGTTCGTGATGAATCCCGCCATTAAGATTGGGGAATTCGATATGAAAGGAATGGTGACGGCGGCCGATATTTCGCCGGACGGACGCCAACTGGCGGTGCTGACCTACACCGGTATCTGGGTATTTGAAAGCGACGATGGCAGCGACAATTTTTTTGCCGGAAAAGTGCGGGTGCTTCCCATTATTGCCAAACAATGCGAGGGCATCTGCTTCGACGGCGATCAGCTGGTGATTACCAACGAGCAGCGGGAAATTTTCCGGGTAAACCTCGGCGATCTGCTTCCCTACGAGTAATGCATCTGCCGGTCGGTTTTGCTGGCGGGCAGTTTCAGGATCAGTGGCAACCCCAGCACCATAAGGGCTGCGCTGGCGTAAAAGGCCGTGCGCAAACTAAAAATATCTCCGATGGATCCCATTAGCAGGGCGGCACCCGCACGGATGAGAAAACTTAGAGCCATGTACACTCCGTTGGCCAGCGCGCGGTTCTCGGGAAAGTTCTCCTGCACCAGTGCCATAATAACCGGGGTGAGAGAGAGCAAGCTGAACCCTAAAACGAGCAGCAATGGCAGACGAAGAAGACCCTGAACCAGCAGGAACAGGATCATAAACAGGGCCGTGGTCAGCTGGGCAAACAGCAGGATTCGGCGGCGACCCAGCCGGTCGCTCAGGGAGCCGCCCAGCAGGGCCCCCGCCACGCCGGCGGCCTCCAGAATGGAAAGGGAAAAGCCGGCAAACCAGAGATTGCTTCCCTCTTCGGTGAGGAAAGTGGGCAGGTAAGTGGTGAGTGCCGAGGCCATGAAGGCGCGCATGGCAATAATTCCGGCCAGCGGCAACATCACCGGACGCATTTTGCGGAGCGCTTCCCGCCAGGGAAGGGCCTGGCTTTCCTGCCGAAAATGGACCGGAATATCCTTCAGTTTAAAGTAGAGCAGGAGCGACGCCACCAGACCTCCGATCATCAGCCAGGGCATCTTCTCCATGGTAAAAAGGCCGATGGCGCTCACAATGATGATGGGCCCCAGCGTTCGGCCCAATTCTCCCCCCACCATCCAGAATCCCATTCCCTTACCCAGCCGTTGACCGGAGAGTTTGCCCGCTACCACCGGCGCGACCGCATGAAGCGCCGCAGAGTTAATTCCTGCCACCAGAAGCAGCAGCGCCAGAATGCTGTAAGCCGGGGCGATGCCGCTTAAGCTTAGCAAAACAGCCGCAATGGCTGGAGCGGTAATCACTACCCAGCGCAGGTTGTGACGGTCGGAGAGGTGTCCGATCAGAGGTTGAAAGAGGGAAGGAAGCTGTAGCAACACCACCAGGACGCCCGCTTCGGTTTTCAGGAGTGCAAACTTCTCGATGAAGCGGGGGAGTAGCGGCGGCAAAAAAGCGGTGTAGGTGTCGTGAACGGCATGTCCCGTGGCAATGGCCACCACCTTACCGGCATGAAAAGAGTCTGTTCGGGCGGATTGTTCGCTGTTTGTTTTCTGCATTCCGAAGAGCCGTTTGTATTTTCCGAATTCAATTAGAAAGGTAAAATAATCTCCGAAATCCCGTTCTCAAAGGGTAGGATTTTTTTGTAGGTAGGACCTTCCAGGCGTGGATCGGATTAATCAAAAGGCGTTTTGGTCTGGTGTCTCTGCGTAATGTGGGTCAAAAAAGCATTTTCAATACAACCGTGGCAAAGCGGTGGGGTTCTTCGTATTCTCCTCGAGGCAAGAAGCTGTATTTTCCTTCCACCACGATGTTCAGGGGCAAAGCGGGCGGATGTATCGCCAGGCCGAGCACCAGGTGAAATCCAAAACGCGGGTCGATTTTAACGTCGGTAGTCGGATCCAGTTCGGCGAATTTGTCGGTCAGGGTGTTAATGAGGAATTTGTCCGAGACTACCGGCGCTACCAGATGAACGCCCCCTCCGGCACCCGCGTAAAAGCGGAAAATCGGTAGCGGGAGCAAATCTTTCGTAATGGTACCGAGCAAGGCCGCTCGGGCCCAGGTGACCTCGTATTCGCTGGTTTCTTTGTAAAGGGGATCACCGGGTTTGGGTTGATTACGAATGTACAGCACGTGGTACTGTAAATAGGTGCCTTCCGCACTGGCTTTAAGACGGAGACCGCCGGGTAACTTAAACTGCAAATCCAATCCCAGAATCCAGGGATTTGTAAAACCTTCCCGCTCGATGTACGCCGCGGTCAAATCCACGTCTGCCAGATGGAAGCCTTTGGCCATGTTCGGAATCGTGTAGAAATCTTTGCCGATATGGAGACCAAAATCGATTCCCCGGCTGGTCGAAATCAAAATGGTTAAAAGGAAAAGAAATCCCAAGCGATTGGTGAGGAAATTTTTCATCGGGTGACTCCTTCAAAAATTCCGCTCAATTCTGACTGAATAATCGGTTGGTTTGCCGGCAATTTGAGCCGCAACAGAGGTTTTCATTCAAACCGTTCAGGAAAGACTGTTTTGGTCTCTGGCGGTTTATCTGCAAAAAGCAAAGTTTTTGAACCGGTTTACATCCCGGGGAGCCCCCTGATTGGTAAATCCGGATTGCAAATGGGTTAAAAAGTGCTTGAAAATGCTTTACGAATACCTGATTGGTTCATCTCTTAAGCCAGGGCCAGGTCCGGATTAAAAGGTAAACTTTACCCCAAGCACCGGTAAAAACGGTAATTGGTGAATGGCTTTCTTTTTACTGTAGTCCCGATTGTAACTGTAATCGTACACATTTTTGCGGTTGAGGAGGTTTAGGATTTCCAGGTAACACACCAGGGGTTTATTCCCCAGGAAGAAGGTTCGCTCAATCCGCATATCCAGGCGAGAGTAGTAGGGGAAGCGCTTCCCGTTGATGGGGCCTTCGACCGGGACGAAAACAATTTTTCCGCTGGTGGAATCGGTCACCTGGTGCACGTCCGTCACCTCGGTGTACGGTTTGCCGCTGTTTAGCAACCATTTGAACCCCAGGTTCCAGCCTCTTCCCGGTTGAAAATTGGCCACCAGAGAAAGGGTGTGGCGCTGGTCTTGCTGGGGGTAGTAATAGGGTTGGGATGGGTCGTCGCGCCGCCGGGAAACCCCATAGGAGTAGCTTAACCAGCCGCTCCAGCGATGAGAAAAGGTTTTCTCCAGAAAGAAATCCACCCCATACGAGTAGCCGTCTCCGTTATTATCGTAATTTTTTAGCGGATCGGGTGTGATCAGGTCGTCCAATTTTTTGTAATACCCTTCCAGACGAATGAGGTAATCCGGTTGCCAGCGATGTTCAATGCCCACAATGTAATGCTGAGCCTGCAGAGCCAGGGCCTTGGGATTTCCGGCTTCGGGATTAAACACCAGGGGATCGCGGCTGAACTGACTGTAAATCCCCCAGGCGGTTTTGAGCAGGGTGTGAGGAGTCAGGTGGTACACCAGGCTGAACCGGGGGTTGGCCACAAACTGGCCGGAAACGTTGAGATATTCCAGACGCATTCCCAGATTGGTAACCAGGCGTCCGGGAATGACCTCCCATTCGTCCTGAATGAAATATCCGTAGTACTGGTAAACAGAGCGGTATTCGGCCTTGATGCGGGTGGAATCGTCGCTTAATCGAGCGCCCCCCTTCTTGTTGGAGGAAAAAAAGAATTCCCAGTAGGAGCGCGGATAGGAAAGGGAGTAGTCCACTTGCACCAGGTGGAGGTAGATTCCGCTTTCGATTTTATGGTGAGCCACCGGAAGAATGGTAAATTCGCTGCGAACATCGTAATTCCTGACGTTGAAATGGGCCCAGTAGCTGGTGGGGTACACATAGCGAGAGTCCACATACTGATGATTGTAAGCGGCGTTGGTGTGAGCAAACACCCGTTTGGAAAGTACCCACTTCCAATCAATGCTGGCCAGATCGGTGGCATTGCGGCTCTCGTACTTTTGGGATTCCATGGGAAGGTCCAGAAATTCATTCTCCTGATTGATCTTCCAGTTAATGGCGTCGCCGGAAAGCAGCCCGTTGATTTCCAGCAGGTGTTTTTTATTGAGGGGATAAAACAGTTTCATCTGGTAATCGTAAAAATTGGGACGAAAATATTCTTCCGGCAATTTAAGCAGATCCATGATTTTGTCGTAATAGTTCAGACGGGCCGAAAGCAAAAAAGAACCCCGCGGACCCGGGAGTGCCCCCTCCACTAAAGCATTGCTGGAGATCAGGCTGGTGGCAAGATGTCCTTGTAAATGTCCCCGTATTCCGTAACGATTGTACACTTCGATCACTGCCGAAAGTGCCTGCCCGTATTTTGCGGGAAACCCTCCGGCGTAAAATTCAATATCACGGATGAGCTCCGGGTTGAAAATAGACACCAGGCCGTTCAGATGGTAGGGCTCGTAAATGTAAATGCGGTCTAGAAGTACAATGTTCTCGTCGGAGCGTCCGCCGCGAACATACATGCGGCCACTGAAATCCCCTTCCGCCACCACGCCGGGCAGGGTT
>JAJRXE010000020.1 GCA_024276455.1 Calditrichota bacterium | reverse complement strand
CTGCCAGTTTAAGTCTTCCAGCTCCGGAAATTGCTGTTGCAGGTGTCGGCACACCTTGCCGTCGGCCATCTTTCCTTCGCTGGCAATTAATTCTTCTAACGCCGGGTTGCCGCCCGGTGTGGTTACTCGCCTGGTCTGGCCAGAATTGTCCACTACAATCAGGTGAAAGTTGTTCTCCAGCCGGTACACCAGAGCGGCTTGCTTACCATGCAGGTGTTCCACCACCCGTTTTAGCATTTCGCTGAACAGCTGCGGGAGCTGGTACTGGCTGGACAGGAGTTGCTCGAATTCGTACAGGAGGTCAATCTCTTTGTATTTTTTCTCCAACTGCTGGTAAAGGCGGGCGTTGGAAATCGCAATGGCCACCTGCGAGCCAATCGCCTTTAAAATGGCTTCATCCTCGCTGGTAAATTCCCCGGATTTTTTATTCAACACCTGGATGACCCCAATGATTTCGCGGTTTTCTCCTTCCGAGAGGGGTTCCCAGACCGGTACACAGAGAATGGAGCGGGTGCGGTACCCGGTTTTTTGATCGGTGGAGGGATCGAAACGAGCATCCTGGTAGGCATCGGGAATGTTGATTGTCTCCCCGGTGGCGGCCACGTATCCGGAAATGCCCACCCCCAATTTTTGCCGAATTTCCCGCACCTCCGCCTTCAGGGCAATCAGCGACCAGATTTCCCGCTTTTCCGGATCTACCAAAAACAGCGTGCTGCGATCCGCATCCATTAAATGGGTGATTTCCTTCATAATGGAGAAAAGCAGGTCGTTCAGATTCAAAGTATTGCTGAGGGCCTGCCCAATTCTCTGAATGGAAAAGATTTCTTTCTCCTTTTGCTGCAACAGTTTTTCTAATGCTTCAATCCGATTTGTCTTCATTTCTCTGGCTTCCTGTAAGTTTTTAGAATCCCAATTTCCCTGCCTCATTCCACCGGGACGGTTTCCCGGGTTTCCCGGTAACGATTGACATACTGATGTGCCAATCGCAGCGGCTCGGGAATCCGGTAGCGGGGACTGCATTTTAACACCAGTTCAAGAGCGTCCGGCAGGGTAATTTTGTGCCCCACCGACACGTACACGGGCTGCACCCCTCGACGGGTCCGCAGCGCCGCTCCCACCTCCCGCCCCTGAAAATGAATTGGGGTAAAACTGCCTTTTTCCACCCCCGGCGGCTCAAACTCTCCCACCAGCAGCGATTTTGCACAGCCCACCGTAGGGAGGTCCAACAACAATCCCAGATGGGAGGCCAATCCGAAAAATCGAGGATGCGCCACCCCCTGACCATCGCACAGCAACACGTCGGGGACAACCGGTAAGGCGTCAAAAATTTCCAGCAGCACCGGCGCCTCCCGGAAACTCAAAAATCCGGGGACGTAGGGAAAACGCGCCTCGGCTTGCCGGTAGTAAACCGAGTGTAACGTCAATTCCGGAAAGTGCACCAATACCACGGCGCCAAACAGCACCGGACTCTTGCGAGAAAAAGACACATCCGCCGCCGCCACCAGGCGGATTCGGTCCCAATCCAGAGGCGTTTCGCTATTTACCCGGGAACGCAATTGCTCCTGTACTTTTTTCGCTTCCGCCGGACTCAAATCCCAGCGGTGTAAAGAACGAACTTTCATCCGTTTTTTCTCTCTCCCGAGAAATGGCCTCCACTTCTGTCCGTTTCCCTGTCAACATCCGGCATCAAAAGCAAATTCTCAAACCGGACTCTTATTCCTAATAAAAATAGAAAAGACCAATCCGATCCGACGAAAGAATCTCCTTTGTGGTTCGAATGAGATTCTTCGCCCCTAAAAATCGGAGCTCAGAATGACAGGACCACCGTTTGTCATTTCTGAGCGGAGCATCAGCGAAACGAAAAATACTTTTGCGTTTCGAAGGAGATTCTTTGCCCCAAAAAATCGAGACTCAGAATAACAGAACCGTCGCCTGTCATTCTGAGTGGAGCG
>JAJRXE010000019.1 GCA_024276455.1 Calditrichota bacterium | reverse complement strand
GTTGTCTCTTACATCAAACAAACCCTGGATTTAGATCATCAACAGTCGGAAGAACTAATCCGCAAGCAAGACCGTCATTTCTTTAAAATGCGCAATTACTTTTTGAATAAGTACAACAAGAAGTAAAAGAAAAAAGCAGGGAGGCTTTTTTCGTGGACAAACTCCGGCCACCCATTTCTCGGGAGGGCGGAGTTTTTTATTTCCGGATTTTTCTCTGAATCGCCTCGGGGCTCCATATCCATAAAACGGTCTTCGCCTGTGCCCAAGTACACCGATTTAACCGACCGGCGCCAATCGCTTAAATCAAATCTTTCAGAACAAATTCTTCGAACAAACTGGTGAGCAAGTCGTAAACCCGGGCCGACACTTTCAACATTTCCGAAGCATGCTGAACCAGCGACTCGCGGTCTTTATTTTCGTGGGCAGCCAGCACCAGAAATTTGGCCTGCTCGTGAAACTCCCGGTGAACCACCTTTAAGAATTCGAATTGCGAATTACCATTCAAAACCTGATCGGCTAAATGAAGCCAACGTCCCAACCCGCATCGAGTATGATCCAGATCGGACATGTCCGGTAAAGTGTTCGGGTAATTAAGCAACGAGACAATCCGGCGGACCAGATTGGCGTGGTCAACAATGGCATTGTAAATTCCGCCCAGAGGATTGGTACCGATTACTCTGGTTTCTTCCCGAATAAAGCGCAGGAATTCATCCCGTGGCAAGGCAGGGCTGATCAAGTATCCCTGCATCTGATCACATCCCAGTTGACACAGGTAACGATACATGCTTTCGTTCTCGACTCCTTCCGCCACCGAAGTCAAATACAATTGGTGAGCCAGGTTAACCAGATGATCGAGGATGGTAAGCGCTTTTGCCCAAAATGCCGCCTTTCGAATGATATTCTGATCTATTTTTAAAGACGCCAGCGGTAAAATACTTAAATTGTCGAAACTGGAGAAACCAATTCCAAAATCGTCGACCGCCACCCGTACCCCCCGGGAAACCAGCGAAACCAGAAAATTGCGGGTCGTTTTGTCCAAATTCAAGATGGTACGTTCGGTTATTTCCACCGTCAAATTCTCGGCCGGAAGCGCTTTCTCTCGAATCTCGTTCACGAAATAGTCGCAGAACTCTCCCTGTTCTATGTCCTTACCGGACAAATTAAGAGAAATCTGGAGCGATTGCTTTTGTCCCAGAATCTTGCCCAAATCTTCTTCCAGCACCGGAATCATTGCCCGGGTGATCCGGGTAATAATTCCTTCCTCTTCTGCCAGAGGAATAAATCTATCGGGGGGAATAATGGTGCCGTCTGGGCGTATCCAGCGAATTAGCGCCTCGGCCCCGCTTACCTCACCAGTGGCAAACGTAACCATGGGCTGGTAAAAAAAGCGGAATTCCCGGTTTTCCAATCCCTTTAGTATCTCCTCCTTTGTGATGTTCACATCTGCCGAGGAGTTTTTCATGGGTCATCTTTTAATTGATGAAAGAGTGGAAATTTAATTTTACGTCCGTCGTGTTCCCGAAAGTAAATACTTAATCACTGTCGAGCATTCTGCGAACCCTCTTCAACAGCGTTAAAGGGGTAAAGGGTTTGGGAATAAAATCAACTTTCTTGTCCAATACCCGATGGTGCACAATGGCACTATCGGTGTAACCGGACATATAAAGAATTTTCAGATCCGGATTCACCTCGAGGATTTTATCGGCCAGATCTTTGCCCGTCATGCCCGGCATAATCACATCTGTCAACAAAAAGTCGATCTGCCCCCGATATCGATTCGCTATCTCAATCGCTTCGGTAGGACCTTCGGCGACCAGGGTCTTGTAACCGTATTCCAGAAGGACTGATTTAGCCAACTCGCGCACTCCGTGGTCATCTTCCACTAACAGAATGGTTTCGCCTCCGTAAAAAGATTGTACCGGCGTGCCCTCGGTGTCGTCCGCATCCTGTTGCTGTTTTACCAGAGGGAAATAAATTTTAAAGGTGGTTCCTTTACCCGGTTCGCTGTACACCCAGATGTAACCGTTGTTTTGTTTCACAATTCCGTACACGGTGGAAAGTCCCAGACCCGTACCCTTCCCCCGTTCTTTGGTGGTAAAAAATGGTTCGAAAATATGTTGAACGATACTTTTGTCCATTCCGATTCCGGTATCGCTGACAGCCAGCATGACATACTCGCCGGGTTTTACAATGGGATGCGATTTGACATATTCCTCGTCCATGCTAATATTACGAGTTTCGATGGTCAAAATTCCACCCTTCGGCATGGCATCGCGGGCATTGACCGCTAAATTCATCATGATCTGATCGAATTGCCCCGGATCGATCTTCACGTTGCCCAGATGGGGCTGAAGGTGAACCACTAACTTAATGTCTTCTCCAATCAGGCGGCGAAGCATCTTCTGAAGCTCATGGATCAGATCGTTCAGATTCACCACCTTGGGTTGAATGACCTGCCGACGGCTAAAAGCCAATAATTGTTGGGTTAGTTGCGAGGCGCGGAGACTGGCTTTTTTAATTTGCAATATTTCCCGATAGAACGGCCCGTTCTCCGGAATCTTGGTCAATAACAAATCGCTGTACCCCTGGATTACCGTAAGGATGTTGTTGAAGTCGTGCGCGACGCCCCCGGCTAACTTGCCGATTGCTTCCATTTTTTGAGCCTGGAAGAACTGTTGCTCTAATTTTTTCAATTCCGTAACGTCAATTATGTAACCCTGCACCTCGCTGATATTCCCTTTTTCATCGAAATGGGCTCGCACGTTCTGAATCACAAACAAACGATTACCGTGACGATCCAGCAATTCCATCTCGTGATTCACCAGCTTCTTCTCTTTCTTTAACAGGGCGTAAAACTCTTCCAGTTGCTGGCGGTCGGGATAAAAGCGGTGGAAATTTTCTTTCATCACCTCTTTGATGGAATCGTACCCCAGAATCCGGGCAAAAGCGGGGTTGCACATCAACAACCGACCGCTGGCCGTGGCAATGTAGTCTCCCGAGAGGTCTTCCATGAAAAATTGCCGGTATTTTTCCTCCACCTTCTTCTTTTCTTCCTCAAAGCGTTTTTGCTTGGTCACATCCTTTCCGGTGGAAACAAAATTAGTGATTTTCCCCCGGGAGTCTCTCAACGCAGAGATAATTTTCTGTTCAATGAAGATTTCCCCGTTTTTCTTCCGGTTTTTCATGTCGGCGTAAAAAATCTTTCCGGAAGTAATGGTTTTCCACATATTCCGGTAAAAAGCATCGTCGTAAACGCCCGATTTTAAGATATTGGGTTTCTTCCCCAGCACTTCCTCTTTCGAATAACCGGTGATTGCTTCGAATGCCGGATTCACATACTCAATGCGCCC
Source organism: Calditrichota bacterium (assembly GCA_024276455.1). GTDB lineage: Bacteria > Calditrichota > Calditrichia > RBG-13-44-9 > RBG-13-44-9 > JAJRXE01. Next base: position 1,349 of record JAJRXE010000019.1, on the reverse strand, counting down.
TTCTTTATCGGTAATCATCACAATCTCAGCCGATTGTTCAATAACACTGGACAATTTTTTCAGTTTCTCTTCGGCCTGTTTGTACTCCGTAATATCCTGGGTCGTCCCCACCATGCGAACAGGATGTTTTTTCTCATCGAAATGCACTTCGGCTTGTTCGTGGACAATGCGAATTTGCCCATCCGGTAAAATAACCCGATGAACAATCGAATACGGTTTGATCCCTGCCAGGGCATCGTCCACCGCCTTTTTAACCTGTTCCCGATCCTCCGGATGGACCGTGTTTAAAAACGCCTCGTAAGAAGCCGCAAAACTGTCTTTGTCCAGCCCGAATATCCGATAAACCTCGTCCGACCAGTAAATTTTATTCCGTCGAACATCCCAATCCCAATTCCCCAACCGGGCAATCCGTTGAGCTTCCCGAAGTCGCTGTTCGCTAATTTGCAAACTCTCTTCGGCCATTCTTTGAACGGTAATATCGCGGGTGTACTCAATCATGTGGGAAACCTGGCCGGCGTCGTCCAAAATGGGGTAGCCGTGGATTTCGAACACCCGCTTTTTTCCCCGGACGTAATGAATGTGCTCTATGGTAATGGCTTTACGCTCCTGCATCACCTGTTTTAACGGGCAGGGATGCAAATTCCCGCTGCAGGGTTCATTCAAACGGTGCAGTAAAGAATAACAATAAATATTGGGTCGGTAGGGATATAGGTTTCGAGCGGCGGAATTAGCGATTTGTACCTGATAGTTTTCCACATTAATAACTACGAAGGGATCGGAAATGGAATTTAAAATATTTTTTAAGAAACGGTTCTGTTCCCGGATTTTTCGCTGAGCCCGTTTTCGCTCCGTAATATCCCGAATAACAAACAGGACAGCTGGCCCCTCCTCTACCACAATACGCGAAGCGGTGAGTTCCACATCAATGACCCGTCCCTTTAAACCTTTGAGCTTTGCCTCCATAATGGGAGTTTGGGCAGCATTGTCTAACAGTTTACGAAAGATTTTCTCGAAAATGCCCTGATAGCGTTTGGGTACGAATTCGCGGGCCGATTTGCCCAGAAAATCATCCGGGCTTTCCGCCTTTAACAAACTCACCAAGGCCTGATTCACCAGCACAATTTTCCCGCTTTCCATCAGGTACACCACAATGGCGTCCGGCAAAATATTGATGAGATTCTGGTAACGGGCCTCACTCTCCTGTAGTTTGAATTCCGATCGGAGCCGCTCTTCGACCTCCTTTTTAATTCGTTCGTCCCGTTGTTTCAGCTGGGCATTTCTTAGCTCCAGAATTTTAATCAAATTTTTCCGGGAACGGTGTAACGAAACTTCCACTTGTTTTTGTTCGG
>JAJRXE010000312.1 GCA_024276455.1 Calditrichota bacterium | reverse complement strand
TCAGAAAAATCACAAAGTGATTCTGGAATATCATTCCCTGGAAGAGCGGACGGAAAAAGCGTTGTTTAATTTTCCGCCCCTGGAATGGGAACACCTTGCCAGGCATCTCCCGGCCGATTTTGTCATTGTGAACCTCATTACCGGCTGGGACCTCTCTCTGGACGCCTTTCTGCAGTTGAGCAAAAAGTATTACTCCCATATGTACCTGGACGTCCATTATCTGGTGATGGGCATCGACAATCTGGGGCGGCGCTACCCCAGGCGTCCGGAAAATGTAGAACTCTGGCTCAAAGGAGCCCGTTTTGTGCAGATGAACGAGCGAGAATTTCACATCATTGCGCAGGATTCGCTGACTCCGCTACAATTCTTCCAGAAATACCTGCGGGAGAGTCAGGTGTTATTAATCACCCGGGGCAACGAGGGCGCCACCATGGTACACGCCAATTACCAGGGAATCAAAGAAGATCATTTTCCGGCCTGGGACGTGGATCAGGTGGTCGATGCCACCGGTTGCGGCGACGTGTTTGGCGCAGGATTTGTTTTGAATTTTCTTAAAACAAATGATATATTTAAGGCAGTTCAATTTGCCAATACTGCGGCCGGGGCCAATTGCCTGCTAAGAGGGTGCAACGAAATGGACAGACTCCCCGGTCTGGTGGAAAAAATTTGGGGTGGACAACGTTTATGAAACGGAAAGTACTTATTACCGGTGTGAATGGTTTACTGGGTCAGGCGCTGGTCCAGACCCTGAAAGAACAGTATCAGATCACCGGAATCGGGTTGGAAGAGAGCCCATTTTTGCCCACCGATGGCTGGGAATACCACCCCATCGACATTACCCAAACCAGGGAGCTGAAAACTTTTTACAAAGAACTCTGCCCGGATTTCATCATCAACGCGGCATCGTTCACCAATGTGGATCAATGCGAGGTACAGAAGGAGCTGTGCTGGCGGGTCAATGTAAAAGGGGTGGAAAACCTGGCAATGATGGCCCGGCGAAATCAAGCTCATGTGGTACACTATTCCACCGATTACATTTTCGATGGCAAAAATGGGCCATACAGCGAGGACGAGCGCCCCAACCCAATCAATTATTACGGCAAATCGAAATTGGCTTCCGAGAACACCCTTTTAAAAGAAAATTTTCCGGTCACCATTGTACGAACCTGCGTACTTTACGGAATCGGAGTGCGGGTAAAAACCAACTTTTTCCTCTGGGTGTTGGAAAAGCTGCAGCAGCAAGCTCCCTTTCAGGTGGTGACGGACCAGTACAACAATCCGACCCTGGTGGAGGATCTGGCCATGGGCACCCAGCTGATTCTGGAACAACAGATGACTGGCATTTTCAATCTGGCCGGTCCGGAAGTTTTAAACCGCCTGGAATTTGCCCGTTTAATCGCCCGGGTGTTCGGATATTCCCCGGATTTAATTGGTGAAACCCGCACCGAAACCCTCAACCAGTTAGCTCCCCGGCCGGTTTACGGGGGATTGAAAATCGACCTGGCTCGCGTCTCGCTGGGATATGCCCCCCGCCCCCTTAACGAAGCTCTGGAATATCTGAAAAGGAAAATTCAGCAGCATGGATAAAAGCGAAGGTAAAACACTCGTCATTATTCCCACCTACAACGAGCGGGAAAACATCACCAACGTGTTAGATGCAATTATGGAACTGGGAATCGAAAATCTGGATGTGCTGATTATTGACGACAACTCTCCGGACGGTACCGCTCAAATTGTGAAAGCCTATCAGGAAAAACACCCCAACGTTTACCTGATTGAGCGTCCCGGTAAAATGGGGCTTGGAACCGCTTACGTGCAGGGGTTTAAATTCGCCCTGGAGCGGGATTACGAATACATCATGGAGATGGACGCCGACCTGTCCCACGATCCGCAAGAGATTCCCAATTTCCTGAAAGCCGCGCAGGAAGCCGATCTGGTCATCGGCTCCCGGTATCTCACCGGAGTAAATGTCATCAACTGGCCGCTGCGTCGCCTGTTTCTGAGCGTCATGGCCAGCAAATACACCAAACTCATTACCGGCATGCCGATTCGCGACTGCACCAGCGGATTTAAGCTCTTCCGTCGGAAAGTGCTGGAGAGCATTCCCCTGGACAGAATCCGCTCCAACGGTTATTCCTTTCAAATCGAAATGAATTTTAAAGCCTGGAAACGGGGATTTAAAATCAAAGAAATCCCGATTATTTTTTACGATCGCACGGTCGGTTCATCGAAAATGAACAAAAAAATCATGATTGAAGCCGCCCTGATGGTCTGGAAACTTAAGATCGCAAGTTTGTTTGGTAAATATTAAATGTGGGGATTGTTATGCTGAAGAAACACTTTCGAATTGTGTTCGATTTTGAGAAACCGGTTGTTGAACTGGAGAAAAAGATTATTGAAATGGAAGAATACGCCCGGGAGACGGGCATCAACCTGAACGACGATCTGAAACGACTGACCCGCAAAGCGGAAGCGTTGCGGAAGGAAATTTATTCCAAGCTCACTCCCTGGCAACGGGTGCAGCTGGCGCGCCACCCCGATCGACCTTACACGCTGGATTACGTGAAGCGCATTTTTACCGACTTCGTGGAGTTGCACGGCGATCGTTACTACGCCGACGATCCCGCCATTGTGGCCGGAATGGCAAAACTGAACGGCCAACCGGTGGTTATCGTGGGTCACCAGAAGGGTCGCGATGTGAAAGAAAATCTTTACCGGAATTTTGGCATGCCTCACCCGGAAGGTTACCGCAAGGCGTTGCGGGTCATGAAATTGGGGGCCAAGTTCGGGATGCCCATTTTCTCTTTCCTGGACACCCCGGGCGCCTATCCGGGCATTGGCGCCGAAGAGCGGGGACAGGCGGAAGCCATTGCTCGCAATCTGTTCGAAATGTCGCACCTGCCGGTTCCCATCGTCATCACGGTCATTGGCGAAGGAGCCTCGGGCGGGGCGCTGGGCATTGGCGTGGGCGACGTCATTCTGATGCTGGAGAACTGCTGGTATTCGGTGATCTCGCCGGAAGGCTGTGCGGCCATTCTCTGGCGGGACAATTCCAAAGCGCCGCTGGCGGCCGAAGCCATGAAGCTTACCGCTAAAGACCTTTACGAAATGGGAGTCATCGATCGCATCATCAAAGAACCGGCCGGAGGCGCTCACTGGGATCCGGACGGCGCCGCTGAAATCCTGAAAGGAGAGCTGATCAAAGAGATGGAACGCCTCCAGAAATTAGATCCCAGGGAGTTGGTAAATTTGCGAGTCGAGAAGTTCTCTAAAATGGGTTACTGGATCGAGAAAAACGGAAAAAGCACTTCCAAAAAAGAGAAAAAGAAAAAATAGGAGATCCCTTATGTTAGACGATCAACTCTTGAAAATATTGGCCTGTCCGCAGTGTAAAGGCGATCTGGAATACAAAGTTGACCCCCAGAACGACAAAAACGGGGAGTTAATTTGCCACCACTGCAAATTGGTATTTAAGGTGGAAGACGACATCCCGATTATGCTCATTGACGAAGCGGAGAAACTAACCGAGTAGTCAGAGCGAAAATGGACGTTGAAAAAGGCGAATTCCGATTTCGCCTTTTTTGTTTTAGCGCACCGAATACCGTCGATTTGCGGAACCGCGCAAGGCAAATACTCCCGATTGTTCAACTTTTCCCGCCCCACCAAAACTGCGGTAGCGATTAGAATTCATTGAAAATCTACCCGAATTTAACTCAACCCTCTTCTGGAATCATCATTGTTAATTAAGTCGTCACAAGGCGGACGGTGGCCCGCAGGCGTGAGATCCGCACCGCTTTAAACAACAATTACTTCGCAACCCTTCCCCTGTTCCCTCCCGGCTGGCCGGTAAGGAAAGACCGGAGGTGCGTTTATTCACAACAGACAGGTATTAATTTCACTGTTTCGAAGCAAATCAAATATTTTCACGCTTTAATTCGCAGAGGAGGTTATTCCTGGAAGAAAGAATTGATTTTATTCAATAAATCGGAGAGTTCGTAAGGTTTTGGAAGAATATCGTCCACCGCCGGATGGTGCTTGAGCTCGTGCTTGGCCTGCTCTCCCCAGCCAGTCACCAGAATGATTTTGCAGTCCGAACGAAGTTTCTTCACCCGATCGGCCAGCTCCCAGCCGGACATCTCCGGCATTCCCAGGTCGGACAAAACTACATCGAACTCCTGTTTTTCCACTTTCTCGATGGCGGTGTACCCGTCTCCGGCAATATCCACCGTTCGAAATTTCAGACGCAAGATCTCGGCCATGGTTTCCAGCAATTCCGGTTCGTCGTCCACAATTAACAAGCGCAACTGCTCCAGATTCTTGTAAACCGCGCTTCGGCGTTGATCTTTCTCTACTACCTGCTCTTTGGTTTCCGGTAGATGAATAATGAATTTGGTGCCTTTGCCGCGGGCACTTTCCACCTGAATGGTGCCCCCCAGCGAGGTAATGGTTTTGTACACAATGCTCAGCCCCAAACCGGTGCCTTTGTCTCCTTTGGTGGTGAAGAAAGGATTAAAGATTTTATTCCGCACCTCTTCACTCATTCCCACCCCGGTGTCTTCGATAACAATCTCTGCTTCGCCCTGATTGATATCGAGACGGCGGCAGGAAATGTACAGATCGCCTCCGTTGGGCATGGCATCGTACGCATTGAGCAACAGGTTGGTAAACACCTCTTTCAATTCCACCGGATCGGCCTTTACCACCACATTGTCCCGGAAATCGGTGTGCAATTGAACCGGTTTGCCTTCCAGCTGGGTGCTCATTTTTAATTTATTGGCGGTAAAAATGATGCTTTCTTTAATGAGTTCAATGACGTGCAGCGGAACCAGATTTTTCGATTTACGTTCGCGGGTTACCTCCTGCAAACGACGAACAATCTGGCCGCCCTCCATGGCCGCCTTTTCAATAATTTTCAATTCGTCGTATATGGGATGCCCCTCTAACTTTAACAATAACAATTGGGTCCGACCGATAATGGTGGCGAGCAAATTGTTGAAATCGTGGGCAATTCCGGCAGCCATTTCTCCCACCGCCCGGATTCGTTCCGTCTGAATCAGCTGTTTGTGCAGCTCTTCCTTCTCGGTAATTTCAATTCCGTAAAAATAGAAGTTGTTGTCGTCCTTGGGTTGGTGAATAAAATATTGAAACACCCGTTCTCCAAACCGGTGAATTCGCTCCACCGGGAACTGGTCAAAATGAATCTTGCCCGAAATCACTTCCCGGTAATCGTTGGGCAAGAGTTGAAAAACGTCGTCAGGTTCCAGATTCAGTTTTTGTAACAGTTTTTCCACCGCCGGATTGGAGTAAAGAATATCCCCGTTCGGATCGAGGCTAATCACCAGATTGGGGTTGGTTTCCGGGAAGCGGGAGAGAAATTTGATTTCTTCTTCCTGCTGGCGATGTTCCGTAATATCGTAAAAGGACATCACCCCGCCCAGGAAACGCTCTCCGGAATCCCACAGCGGGTAAAAGGAACGCAAAATGGCTTTCTCCAATCGCACATCATAAAATTCCACATCCTGCATCAGGTACGACTGGGTTTTCCATTTTTGGTAATCCAGCTTTTCCGGGAAAATGTTAAAAAATTGCAGTTCCCGGCAGTTCTTTCCCAGCACCTCTTCCGGCTTCATACGGAAAATATCCAGAAAAGCTTGATTGGTGCGCTGAATGGTCAGATTTCGATCGACCACCGCCAGCCCAATTCGCACCGTATTGAAGGTTAATTCCCACTCTTCCTCGGCCTGCTTAATTTTTTCGAATAAGTTGATCTGATCCACCGAAATGATGAGCTGCTTCATCACCTCGTCGATCACGTTCAGCACCGCTTCACTGTCCACCCCCCGGATTAACTGCACCCCAAAAGCCGTAAACGCGAAGTAGCCTTTCGTTCCGGAATGGTAACAGGAACTGATGACCGGCTGCCGGGAAAGAATTTCCTGGAAGGAAGACACCGGAAAAGAATGCGATTCGTCCCAGGTAAAAATGGTGGTTTTGTCGATTTCCATTTGAACCGGGAACGGGGTGTCGGCATAATCTTTTAGCCAATCGTCCAAAGAAGTCAGCAAATGCCACTCCTCGCCCGAATCGCTGTACCAGAAAGCCACCTGGTCAGTCTGGAGCAGTTCGGAAAGACTTTTCAGGGTGGACTGGTAAATCGTGCCCAGATTTGCCGCCGATTGAGGAATATTAAAAATCTGATTGATGATATTCAATTTTTTATTCTGCAGTTCAATCAGTTTGAAATAAAAACTGTTTTTCAGAGCGATGGCCAGATGGCTGGTGATATTCTGGAGAAAGTCGATATCATTCTGCTGGGAGATAAGTTCGGCATCGACTATAAGGCTGAGAATACCGACGATTTCGTTTTCGAAGTGTACCGGGAAATGGACAATCTTTTGAATGTGCTCCACCGGGAAAAAGCGTTCCACATACTTGTAAATAATGGATCCTTCATCCCAGTGGTCGTCCTCGACGATGGGACGCTTTTCTTTGATCAAATCCGGCAGCACGGTGCACTGGGAAAGATCGAGCACCTCGCCCAGCGGAAACTGCTCTTCGGTGTCCAGCGAAAGGTAAAACAGATTGAATTTGTAATCTTTCAGATCCAGCGGCAGCAAAAACACCAGTCCTTTTAAGCGAATCACTTCCCGCAACTCCTGGCCCAGACGTTGAAAAATAGACTGAATATCCAGATTAGAATTCAAAAGCTGGGCAAATTTTTCCAGGAATTTCAGGCGAGCATTCTGCCAGGTAATGCGAATTTTTAGCAGCTCCTCTTTGGTGATGTCGAGAATGGACCAGACCAGTTGACGCTGGGAATCGATTTGAATGGGGTTAATCAAAATCTGGTAGTAACTGTCCTCTTCCCCGTTTAGCGACATTAAAACCTTTTTACTGTAAACGGACAATCCTTCCTGCAGTTGGAGCAGTTCTTCGTAAGGAATTGTTTTGGCCAACTGCGGGAAGACTTCAAAAATATTTTTCCCAACCGCCTCGGCGCCGGAAATGCGTGAAGCCCGTTCCAACGAGAGGTTCCACAGGCGAATATTCAAATTCTCATCGGTAACAATCACAAAGTGGGGCAAATTGTTGATGATGTTTTCCACAAACTTTTGCAGTTCCAGAATGCGGCTTTCCCGTTTTTTCGCCTCGGTGACATCGCGAATAATGCCCACAATTGCCACGGTCTCTCCGTACTCGTTCTGCACTGGACGGGTGTGAAGATGCACGAAATACTCCTGTCCCAGATGATTCCGGAAAATCTGCTCCCCTTCCCAGCCGGATTGAATGGATTTCTGCAGCACCCGACGTTCCCAGGTGCCGTTCACCGCTCCGCCCCGCAGTACCGCAAACGGTTTGCCCAGAAGATTTTTGCGGCTGGTGCCCACAATGGATTCAATGGCTTCGTTCACAAACAGAACTTTCCCTTCCTGGTGGGCATCGAGGATGAAAATTCCCTCTCCGGCGCTCTCCAGGGCCATACTCAGCAAGTTGAGGGTATCTTTGGTCTCTTTAATGTACGAAACGTTTTGAATGTAGGCGTGGTAAACCGCCGGTTCATCGTAAATATTTTTACGGGAAATTTTCAAAATTACCTGGAAACGCTCCCCAAATTTGTGCAGCGCTTCCACCTCCAGGTCAATCTTTAAACGCAATTTTCGCTTCAGGGAAGAGAGCGAATTACGCAACAGCGTTTGGCTGGAATTGGAAAAAAGCATCTGCAGGGGGCGGCCAATGACCTCTTCTTTTTCATAACCGAAAATTTTCAGCAGCGACGAGTTGGTTTTCCGGATCAAAAAATTCTCATCCAGCTCCAGAATATTGCCTTCCACCCGGTCGTAGCTCACATAACTCACGTTTTTCTGTGAAATGTTCAGGTCCATACGCAGGTGAGAGAAATAGGAACCGACTTTTACAATGATCTCCTGCAACATGTGCAACGCGGTTTTGAGCTCCACTCCCTGGAGCGTTAAATTCACGGAGTGATTAATAATTTCGTCCCGCAGGAGAAACAGTGCTTCAATAAATTCGTCCGGTGGTACCTGATTACGTTCTACAAAATCGATGATCTCGGGCAGAACATAATAAAGTTCTTTCTCAGATTGCAGAACAGCATTCAGAATCGTGGAAGAGATCTGCTGCTGTTGTAGCAGGGTCAACGAGCTGGAATGCCCATTACTGGCTATTTTATCCAGCCATTTTCGCTGTATTTGTTCGATCATGGAATATTGGTACCAATCCCATACTATTATCTTAGATTGTTATTATCGACCTCGTGTCCCGATTCTTGATTGGAACAGATATTTTTAGGCATTTTTTAATAAAAATGTAACCACGTGAAAGAATTGACTTTTAAGCGTCCCCGAGAAGACGTGATGTACCTTTTATCCTTCCCATTCCGCTAAAAAACAGGAAGAATATTCGAGATCCAATTTTCTCCTGCTGCCGGATTCGGTTCCAACAAAACACGGCACCGATATGCCCGGTTAATTTACCCGCAAGCGAAACCAGAGCAGGATTCCTTCAACTTCCCGTGACCGGAAGCACCCCTTCAGAATGCGGCACTAACAGTTAATTCTGTTTTCCTGCCGTGACCTCCGCAGCCAATCCCCGGGTTTGTAACTGTAAGATAAAGCGTTTAATTCCCAGATAACCCAGCAACCAGGACACCAGCGTTACCGCCAAAAAAATGAGGATATTGAGCGTGGATTGGGGATCCAACGGCCACCAGGGAATCACGGTGATTAACCAATTCCAGATGGTGGGAAAGGCAAAAAAGATGGCAATTTGAACCAATTGCAAAATAATTTCACGTAAACTCATTTCGCCTCCTCCGGTTTGGATTTGGAATTAATCTAAATCGAAGAAAAGAGAATTCCAATAAAATTTCCCTGAAACGGGATTAAAGTAGGTCAAACTCCCAGCTTGACCCGTGCTGTCCTACCTGGCAGTCAATCCCCCGACCTGCCCAAGAAGTAGGTCAAGCTCCCAGCTTGACCGATACTCTCACCAAGGCACAAAGGCGCAAAGGGTGAACCCAGTTTTTTTACAAACAAACAATTTCTTCCAACTAAGCCAAGAGAAGCAGGGAAAAAGTAGGTCAGGCTACCAGCTTGCCCTGTACGGACAAACAAGATGTTTGTTCTACCACTCCCGGGTTTGCGGAACGCCCATGGGACGAATGTACAATGGCATGTCCGGTTCCTGGATGATCACGAATTTCACCACCTTTTCTTTACCTAACTCCGGCATTTCGATATGAGCGATGTAAATCCCGCTGGCCAGCAAAATCCCATTGCGATTGCGCAATGGGAGACGCAGGAACTGGGAATCGTCGTTCTTCTCGATTCGTGTAATCAATTGCCCGGCCAGATTGAACACCCGAATAATAGCCCGGTGTGGCAAATGGGTGAACGTTACAAACTTCTCGAATCGCCCTCCTTGCTGGGGATTCGAGGCGTAGTACGGATTCGGGTACACGGTAATCTTGTCCACATCTTCTCTGGCATAGGTCAGGCTTTCTTTGACTCCGGGCGCCCGAAAACGGTACACATCGTCCACCCCGAAATTGCGGTAAGCAAAAAAGCGTACCACCGTCCCCGGAGACGGTGGACCACCAAACAGCTTGTCGGTTTGCCGGTCCAACCACATGCCAAAGGTAATCTTGCCCAACACCTGACGGTGTTGCTCCTGCTCATCCCACCAGAGTTCCCGGGCGTAATGCTCGCCGCGGGTAGGGTCGTTCAGCAGACTGTCTTCCCGGTAAGGGTAATCGAACACGAACAGCGGTTCGAAACCGTTCTCAGCACCATCCAGAGTGAAGGCGGTACGCTGGGCAGGATTCCACAACCAGTTGCCGTCCACATCTTTCACCCCCACCATAATTTGCTCCCATTCGCCGGGAGACACCTGCTTCCACACCCGCAGGGGCAGCCGCCCCACCGTGTGCACAACACTGTCTTCCCCCAAATACGTCTGACTTAACCAGCCACGCAGGTAGTAGCTCCCGGTCTCCGGATCGGGCGACTCCGCCCAGGGATTGAGGGCAATCTGTCCGGCGGTGTCTGGAGCAAAAGGAAATTCAATCAGGTAATCGCGGTAGTCAAAAGCCCCTTTCCAGTTCCAGCTGGCCAGATTCTGCGCCGGATTGGAGGCACTGTTGGTGGCATCCAGGAAGAATGCCACTTCTCCGGCTTGCCGGGATTCCTCGCTGTTCAGGCTCAGGTTCAGATTCTCGTCCAGGATTTCTTCCCAACCCTGGTAATCCACCTGGGCCACTCTCTTAATTTTTGCCGGGGGTGGATCCAATTTCAGTTGTAACCCATCTACTATGGGTGGAATGTAATCGGCGGCTACCGGCTGATCCGTCAGAACGAGCACTCCGGTATCCAGATCGCGCAGATTCCAGCGCAGCGTATCGTCTGAATCCCCTTGCTGAAAAAAAAGCTCGTACTCGTGCCCGGTGACTGCGGCCGGATCAACTACGGTGACTTGCACCGTTCCCTCCGAGGTACCGGAAACGTGTTCCACCGGTAGAGACTGTTCCGGTTCGCCCTCGTAGCGCACTCCCGGTGGGGGCCACTGAGCGGTGACGCTGACAACCTGGGGGGACGATTCGGTAGTTGTTAAACCGATCTGCGGCTCATCCTTTCGTATCGCGTAGGCGGTGACGGCAAAATAGTAAGTCTGACCGGGATAAATCGGCTGGTTATTCAAAAAATCCCAGTCCACAATTAAATAACGGTTGACTCCGCTGTCATTTCCCTGTTGAACCGGCATTTCCACAAAGTAACCGAATTCCGGGAGATAAATTCTTTGCACGACCCGGGTAATGCCGTTAGCAAGATCGAAGGTGGCAATTTTTTTTGCTGCGGAAAGATTGGTCTGGGCATCGGGAAGCTGATACACGTTGTATCCTTCGAAATGTAATCCCAGTCCCATTTGGGTTTGTTCGGTTCTGGAAATTACGGTGGAATCCGTTCCCCACTCCAGCACAATGGAGCGATCCAGCGGAGTGGCCTTAACCCGCGGCGGATAGGGCGTAAACGGTCCGGAAAATCTCTGGTCGTACAGGATTTTCGCAAAATGGGCAAACTTTTTCATCTCCACGATCGATTTCAGCCGGTCGTACCCAATCCCTCCCACCAGAGCGACAATAACCTCTTGCGTATCGCCCGGTTGCATCGTAAACGGTCCGCTGGAAAATAAAAACTGCCGGTCGCCGGGAAGCGCATTCTTCCCGCGCCCGTCCAGATCGCCTTCGCCGGTAACCGGATCGCCGTTCAAGGGGAACCGGGTGGCCCGGTCATAATAGGGCCCGTCCCGATGTTTGTACAGCACTTTCCCGCTGAGATATCGATATCCATCATACCAATCCATCGGAGGCGGGTACCCCAGATCCCAGTTAAAATAGCAAAAATTAGTCATACTTATATTTCTGAATCCCGCAATGGTACGCATTTTGAAAACCGCGCTATCTCCGGGAGAAGGAACGCGGGGGCCCTGGAGCAAAACATATCCGGCCGCTGGAGTTGGAAGGTTAATGATCCTAAACAGTTCATCTTCGTAAGGACTATAAGCGAAAGCAAGATTTAAAACGGAATCACATCCAATCAAATCGTTGTAATATTGGCCAACATCCGGATCGGACCACTGCCCGATGAACATGGAATCGATGGGGTGACCTGATTTATTAATCAACACAAAGCGTTTAAAAATGATTTGGCCGATTATCGAAGCGGGATCGTTGTAGGCCCAGGCGGTGATCTGGAGCTCCAGGCCAATGGACTCACAATTCCAGGCATTTTGGGTTCGATCTGCATCCAGATCGTTTACCACGCACCAGACTACCTGATCGGCATCGGCGATGCCCGGTTCGTCCACACCGAGATCCCAACGGCCGTTTCCATTGCGATCGTAAAAAGGCGCTCCCAGATCGCCGGGCCACTCTTCCCAATCCTGCCGATAGGAATCCAGAATTCTCTGCAGCATGACCTCCGAAACATTTTCGTTGGGAAGCAGGTGGTAATAAGCCCGCGCTTCCCGGAGCAGTTCGGCCGGATTATTTGCCAGATTTTGCCAGTCCCGGCGGATGCGATAGATCCGGGCGCGGGGATCGTTCGGATTCGCTGCCACCGGCGGATTCACTCCGTCTCCCGGTGTCTCGATCCACCCTTGAATCGTCCCTATCCGATATCGCTGCCCTCCTACGCGAATCACGGAAGAATCTGCCACCAGAATAACATATCCACCCCACATCACCCCATCCTGATAAATCACATTCACCGCATCGCGGGGATAGATTCCTCCCCCATCACCACCGGGAGTGATTCCGGACCTTCCGTCCGGGTACATGAAGTAAATCCAATTATTCAAGGTTATGGCCGTCCACGATTCCGGCAGAACCGATTGACTGTCCTTCTCCAGACGAGGATTTCTCGCCCGAAGGTCATTCGGACTCAATCCAGCAAACCAGATACTAAAAATAAGGAGAGATAAAATCAGGCGGGACATAAGAACCTCCCCTGTCCAATTTTTTCTGATCAACAAATTCTCTACAAATTAAATACCAGTTAAATTTTTAATTGCAGCCAATCATTTATTTTAACAAGAATTAACTTCGATTAAAGTAGCAGATTTTTAAAGAAAAGAGGAAAATTTTTTCCCAAAAAAGCGGAAATTTATTTCCGACCCGGCCAGATAAAGGAAGGTTGCTTTAGTCTGACTTCTGCACTAATTTTAGGGCGGTTTTTTTAAGAATCTTTGGTAATTTCCGGAAGGACAAGGTTACCATAAACGTCGGAGTCTCTTATGTCAAACGAATTGTGGTGGTTCATTTTTCTGGCGGTGGATTTTTCGTTAGCTCTGCTGGCGATTGCGCTATTTGGCAAACGGGCGCTCTTCGTGATTATTGCCGCCGACATTATTGTCTGCAATATTCAGGTGATTAAGACTATCGAACTCTTTGGATTTGTGGCCACGCTGGGAAACATCATGTACGGCTCCATCTTTCTGGCCACCGATTTGCTGAGCGAAGTTTACGGTAAGAAGGAAGCACGCCGCGGGGTGTGGCTGGGCTTTTTTGCCCTGATCTTCATGACCATTACCATGCAAATTGCCCTGCAGTTTCAACCGCATGCCAGTGACTTTTCTCAGCAATCGCTACAAACCATTTTCGGGTTCATTCCTCGAATCGTACTGGCCAGTTTAACCGCTTACCTCCTCTCCCAGAACCACGATGTGTGGGCGTTTCACTTCTGGAAAAAGAAAACCGGCGGAAAGTACCTGTGGTTGCGCAACAATTTTTCCACCTGGATCAGTCAGGCCATCGATTCAGTGGTATTCGTGTATATTGCTTTCTACGGTGTTTTTGAGCAGAACATATTAATCGACATCCTTTTGACGACTTATTTCGTAAAACTCCTGGTGGCTATTTTCGACACCCCGATTGTGTACATTGGCCGCCGGGTGCTGGCCTGGCACGAAAAACGTTTCCCGGAACTCGAAACCGCGCCGGAGTGACAATTCTCGCAATGTCGCCAGGCTGCAAAGCTTTCTGAAAAGGCAGGGCCAGTGAACCTGGCCATACACGGTTTTGAACAAATGAACACCGATTGCCAAGAGAATAAACATGTGAGGGGGGTTAAGCAGTTCGGACAATTAAAACGCGAAGTCATTTTATTAAAAGCGATTCATCGTCATAAAGAAATTCAAGCAGTAGTACTTTGACGGGAATGAATTGTTCGGGGCAACGAATTAATCCGCTTTATTTGATTGATTCGTTCTGATGGTTAAAACAAGTTTGGAGACCGAAAAATGATCGATAAAAAAGATGTTATTCGCATTTTGGAAGAATATGCCACCTTGCTGGATCTGAAGGGGGAAAATCCTTTCAAATCGCGGGCGTTTAGCAACGCCGCCCGGGTGTTGCAAGGCACCCCGGAAGACATTCAGGAGCTGGTAAGAAGCGGGCGACTCACCCAGATCAAAGGCATTGGAAAAAGCATTGCCGAGATGATTAGTGAAATCGTTACCACCGGCAGGTCCCGCGATTTTGAAGAACTGAAAGCTTCTTTTCCGGAAGGTTTGCTGGAAATGTTGAAAATTCCCGGCATGGGTCCCAAAAAAGTCAAAGCGGTGTGGGAAAAGCTGGGAATTACCACCATCGGAGAGTTAGAGTACGCCTGCAAGGAGAATCGTCTGGTGGACCTGGAAGGATTCGGAGCCAAAACGCAGGAGAAAATCCTGAAAGGGATTGAGCTGGTACGCAAATACTCCGAACGGCACCTCATCTCCGAAGCGCGCAGCATTGCTGAGAGCCTGTACCGGCAACTTCAGCAACTTCCGGAAATCATTCGGATGGAAATTGCCGGCAGTCTGCGCCG
>JAJRXE010000311.1 GCA_024276455.1 Calditrichota bacterium | reverse complement strand
GCTCAGGTGGCTCGGCTGATCGTGCAATCGGCCCGCATCCGCAAAGAGAGCCTGGGATTGCACTACAACCGCGATTACCCCGAGCGCGATGACGAGCACTGGCAGAAAGACACCGTGCTAAAGCAGGAGTTTTGAGCGGGTGGAGAAAATGGCAGCCTGGCTGTTAAAGGATTCTTGCCTACGAATCACCCACATGAGACTAAAAACAAATGCTGTTCAGAGATAAATAAATTTCCAAAGACCAACCCAACCGTAGACAACGCGGCTTTTGCCGCGTTGATCGACGGAGCCAAAGCTTCGTCGTCTACAAATTTCATTTCCCGCGAAACACCCGCCCGTTTGGCTGGGGCCAGCCGGACAGGAAAAAACTCGAAAAATGTCAATAACATTGAAATTTTGGCGTCCCGTCAGGGACGCAGAGAACTTAGCGCCGGATGAAATCCGGGGAATCGGTGGATGAATCCAACCCATTGGAGTCTCTTAAAGGACGACAGAAAAAGCGCTGGCGATTGCCTTTCTACCCACGAATTTTCACCAATGGGCGCGAAAAGAAAGTCTCCTTTTTTACCCCTTACCCCGTCAACCATGGTTTCTTGCCACCGAATCCCCCACATGAGACTAACATCGGCAACGAAAATTCTACTCAAATGTTGGCGTCCCGGCAGGGACGCTATGAAATTAGAATGCAGGCAACCACCCGCCCCATTAGAGTCCCAAAGGGAGGACAGAAAGACGCGCCGGCGTAAAGCCGGCGGCTACCGTTCAAACCACAATTTTTTGCAAAAAAAACCAGGAAAATTTTTTCAGTGACGTTCCGAGGAGGGCAAATCCTTTTTGATTTCCTTTCTCTTCCGATTTGCAAATTTCGAATTTCGGTTAGTCAAACTCCCGAATGGGAAAATCCAGTCAGTACACGGACTTGCGCAATTTCAACACTTCCCGCACTTCCTCGGCTGGCATGGGATTGGGATGACCCACCTGGCGCGCCAACCAGACCACGTAGGCGGTGTGTTCCAGATACTCCAGCTTGCGGAAAGCGCCGGTCAGGGATTTGCCCACCGTAAGGCTGCCGTGGCGGTGCAGTACCAGCACATCGGTCTGGTGAATAAACGGCCGGATGCTCTCCGCTACCTGCTGGGTGGACGGTCTGGCGTAGGGCACAAAGGGCACCTTTCCCAGCACCAGCACGCTTTCCGGTAAATAAGGACGATCCAGATTAATTCCCGTCAGCGAAAGAGCCAGCACGTAAGGCGGATGGGCGTGCACCACTGCCTGCACCTCCGGCCGCTCCCGGTACACCTCCAGATGCATGGCAATCTCGGTGGAAGGCTTGCGATTGCCTTCCAACACCAGGCCGTTGGAATCAATCAGTACCAGGTCGTCTTCGCCCATTTCCCCCTTGCACACCCCGCTGGCGGTGGCCAGAATTCGGTCAGGAGCAATCCGGCAGGACAAATTCCCCTCCGCCGCCACAATCCAACCCCTTGCGTACATTTTGCGGCCCGTCTCAATAAGCTCTTGCTTTACCTGCTCCATCCGGAACTCCTTTCTTTGTTGATTGGCAATTTCCTCCCTCCGTTCTGAATCTAACCATTGTTTGCAAACGACTCAAGGACTAAAGCGTAATTTCGCTTCCCGGTTTCAGAGCGGGAACCACATTCTAACCCTCTTTTAACCCAACTCTCCATTTTCGGAGGAGAAAAATAAACCCGAGAAAGCCGACTCCTTTACGATGTTTGAGCAAAAGTCCCGGATGCACAATTCCACCGGACGCTTCCGATAACAATACCCAATTTCGTTTTTAAAGAATATTAATGAAATGGAATTGAAGATTGAATTTTACCCCTGAAAAATTTATATTTTACCTGCTTGAGGGAAGAAGGTGTTTTCCTCGGGCTTAGATGAGGAGGCAACTTCCGGGGCAGACCCGCATTTCGGTAACACCGAGGAGAAACTCGCGGCTGTAACCTTTGCCGTGGAGGGGTATCTAAGCAATTTTAAGGGGTAAGCGTACTTAACGAACCATGCAGGACAGGATGCTCATTATTCTCAAACCGGAAGCCAGTCCGGAAGCGATTGAACAAATCAGACACACGTTGCAGCAAATAGCCTACAACGTACAGCAGCTCAATGACCACCCCCCCATTATTTTTCAGGCCAACGCGGATGGTCTTCCGGTGGACACCCGGGCACTGGAAGGCAATCCGGCAGTGGAACGCATCCTGACCGAGCAGCCGCCTTACAAGCTGGTCGGCCGTTCTTTCAAATCGGAGGACACTACCATTTCTCTCGGCGAGGTCACCATTGGCGGCGCGGAACCGGTACTGATTGCCGGTCCCTGCGCGGTGGAGAGCGAAGCGCAAATCATGGAGACCGCCCGGCTGGTGCACTCCCGGGGGATACGGCTTTTTCGCGGCGGGGCGTTTAAACCCCGCACCAGTCCTTACAGCTTCCGGGGACTGAAGGAAGAAGGCCTGAAACTGCTGCAAAAAGTGCGGCAGGAGTTCGGCCTGTACGTGGTAACGGAAGTGCTGGACGCCGCCGATGTGGAACAGGTGGCCGAGTACGCGGACATTCT
>JAJRXE010000310.1 GCA_024276455.1 Calditrichota bacterium | reverse complement strand
CAGCGGTAAGAACATCTCTAATAACTCCCGGTAGGTACGATTTCCCAGATCGGGAATCTGCATGGTTTCGTTGGGTAATCCCAGCCGTACAATCTGCAGCCAGGTTTCGCTCCAGCCCGGATAGCGCAGCGTGCCGCGAATCATGGTTTTCACCCGCTGGAGGTCGAATTTGGAAAGGTAAATCAGCGAATCGCGGTTGGGGTAAGCTTCCAGCGTCCCCACGCCTTCCACCTCCACACTCCAGGTACGCTGGAACACTCCGTGGTACGGTAAAATTTTGATCTTGCAGTTTTCCATGTACTGGGCACCCATCTCCCCCGCCATCACCACATTACGGGGATTCCAGGTAATACAGTAACGCAGCGGATTGGTGGAAGCCTCCGGGGCGGGCAAACCGCTTCCATAGGAAATGAATTCTTCAATGATTCCGCCTTCCCGTTTAATCCGCTGAATCAACGACATGGCGGACATGTGATCGATACCGGGATCCAACCCCATTTCGTTCAAAATCAAAATTCCCTTTCGCTGAGCATCCAGATGCAAATCCCGAATTCTCATGTCCTGGTACGAGGTTGAAACCATTGGTTTTCCGTAGCGCACACAATCCAGGGCGATCATGTGTTGAAACGTCGGCGCCAGCATGTTCACGACAATATCCGCTTTGGACAACTGACTGGCCCGCATCATCGCATCATTCACATCAAAGAAAATCGCTTCTCCCCGGGGATGATTGTTTACCCGCCGCCGAGCCATCTCTTCATCGCGATCTCCCACCGTAACAAACCAATCATATTTTTCCGCCTGTTCCAATAAATAGCGAATCAAATAAGGGCTGCTTTGTCCCGCCCCCAAAACAAGAATCTTCTTCATTTTAAAACCCCTTGGTTAAATCACCTTTTTCCGGATTCCTTATTTTTCAAAGTGAAAAATATACGGAATTTTTCTTTGATTTAAAAAGCAAATTGTATCTTCCAACTTCCGTATCAGGTAGCGGCAGGGAAAATAAAAATTTAAATTTTCTTGCAATTAAATATTTAAAATTCCTAATTTTAGCGGAACGTTTGTAGTGAAGCCGAAAAAGGTGGATCAAACGGTGATACATCGGCAGTGGAAAAAGTTCTTCAACCTACCTTTACAGAGTACCTTATTAAATTTCCGGAGGATTACATGAAAAAGATTTTAATCTTAGGCGCCGGACTGGTTGCCAAACCAATGGTGGATTACCTTCTGAAACGAAACAATTTTCAGGTTACGGTTGCCAGTCGTACTGTTTCCAAAGCGGAAAAATTGGTGCAGGGACACCCGAACGGAAAAGCCCTTCCCTTGCTGGTGGACCACGATCAAGAGCTGGAAAACCTGGTTCGCGATCATGAGATTGTTGTGAGCCTGCTTCCCTACGTTTACCATGTAAAAGTAGCCCGCCTGTGCTTAAAACATCGCCGACCTCTGGTAACTACTTCCTATGTGAGCCAGGAGATGAAATCGCTGGACGCTGCCGCTCGCGAAGCCGGGGTGCTCATTTTAAACGAGATCGGTCTGGATCCGGGAATTGATCACATGTCGGCCATGCGGATCATTCACGACGTTCAAAAGCGGGGGGGCAAAATCACTTCCTTTCGCTCTTACTGCGGTGGTCTTCCCGCCCCCGAAGCGAACGACAATCCCTGGGGGTACAAATTTTCCTGGAGTCCCCGCGGTGTTTTACAAGCGGGGCGGAACAGTGCCCGTTTTTTACTCCACGGCGAACTGAAGGAAATCGACGGCGCAGACCTCTTTGCCAATCACTGGCCGATTCAAATAGAGAATTTGCAACTGGAAACTTACCCCAATCGCGATTCACTGCCTTACATCGAGCTTTACGGCCTGGACGGAATTGAGACCATGTACCGCGGTACCCTGCGTTACCCCGGTTGGTCGAAAGCAATGTTGGCGGTGTCAAAACTGGGTCTGCTGAAAGAGGACAAGATCAGTGGCGTAAAAGGGTTACCTTGTGCAGCCATTTTCAACCGGATTTTGGAGATTGAACCCACCGAAGATGCCCGCGAAGTATTGAAAGCTCGCTACAGTCAGCTGGTGGATGACGAAGTGCTGGAAAAATTTGCCTGGTTGGGTCTTTTCGGGAACGAACCGTTTGAGCAAGATGCTACAACGCCCATCGACTTTCTGGCGCACTTAATGCTCAAAAAAATGCAGTACAAACCCGGCGAACGAGACATGATTGTACTTTACCATGATTTCTTAGCGGAATTTCCCGACAAGACAGAGCACATTAATTCCATTCTGCTCGATTTCGGTATTCCCCACGGGGACTCCGCCATGTCGCGAACCGTTTCGTTGCCGGCTGCGATTGCAGTAAAATTAATTGTAGAGGAACAAATCTCTCTAACCGGGGTTCACATTCCGGTAACACCGTCTATTTACAATCCGGTTCTTAAGGAGCTAGAAACCCTGGGCATTGTGTGCAAAGAAACGACTACCGTAAATGACGATTCGTTTTCTATTGCCCCGTAAATTTAATTGGTTGCTTGACACGGCAGGGTTAAAATATTAAATTTGCCCTGCCTTAAGCCGGAGTGGTGGAATTGGCAGACGCGCCGGACTCAAAATCCGGT
>JAJRXE010000018.1 GCA_024276455.1 Calditrichota bacterium | reverse complement strand
TCGTTCCAATCCCCTTATTTTGCAACAATTTCCGAACCTCCCGCCCTACCTTACCGCTTCAACCCAATCCAAATGACTGAGACACTTTTTTCACAAAATTTACATTTTACACTTGACAAATTTATTTAAGACAATTATATTCTGTTAGTTTAAACGTTTAACTGAATATTATGGCTGCTACAATAAAAGATGTCGCAAAAAAAGCCGGAGTGTCCATCGCCACTGTTTCCCTGGTGATACACAACAATCCCCGGATATCTCCCGAAACCCGCAAAAGGGTTTTACAGGCAATTAAAGACCTGGACTACCACCCCACCCATTCGGCCCGGGGCCTGGTTTCCCAAAAAAGTGGAAATATTGGCTTCATCGTCACGGAAGACCACTTTTCACGTTCCGAACCTTTTTACACCCAGATTTTTTTAGGGACCGAATTTCAGGCTCGCGAATACGAATATTACATTTTACTGACCACCATTCCGTCCAAATACACAGAAAAGGACGATCTCCCGCGTTTCATCCTGGAAAGAAATGTTGACGGCATTATCTTAGCCGGCAAAATTCCCCCGGTGCTCATCAATCGTTTATCTCGCTACAAGCTTCCCCTGGTCTTTGTGGACTATTTCCCTCCGGAAGGTAACTTTCCGGTGGTGATGATCGACAACATTGACGGTGCACTAAAAGCCACCGAACATTTAATAGAATGCGGTCGCACCCACATCGCCTTTATTGGGGGCGATATTGAACATCCCAGTATTCAGGAACGCTTCGTTGGTTACAAAATGGCGCTGGAAAAACACGGATTGCCGTTCGATCCCAATTTAACGGTTACCAACGAACCATATCCTTCCCGCGAATACGGCTATCAGGCCGCAAAAAAACTCTTCTCACAGCAAACACCCATCGACGCCGTTTTTACCTGTAACGACGCCATGGCCATTGGTACGTTGCAATATCTCAAAGAACAGGGCATCAAGGTTCCTGAAGATGTTTCTTTGATCGGCTTTGACGATGTCGAAGCGGACCTTTCGTTAGACCCTCCTCTTACTACCATACGGGTTCCCAAAATTGAAATGGGCATGCAAGCGGTTCGTTTGATGATAGAGTGTTTGAATTCGGAGCAAGTATTTGTTAAAAAATTGCTGGTACCCGCAGAACTTGTCATTCGTAAATCTACCTGTAAAAAGCAGCAGTAAGTCGCCAAACATAATTTTTTCAGAATTACTAATAATTCCTTTTCAATTAAAAAACGGAGGTAAATATGAAGGGTAAGTTGTTTTTACTATTTACGCTGCTTTTGTGCGTGGGAATAGCTACAGCCCAAACTAACTTACTGGTGAATGCCGATTTGGAGACCATTGAGCCGGCTTTCTGGAACAAGTTAAACGACGGGATGAATGATGCGGTAGTAAGCTGGTCCTGGGACGGTGGTGCCAACAGCAGTTTGAAATCGTTTCATGTGTACAAGCCCAACACCACCACAGACATGGTGGGCTGGGTGAGTGTCAACAATGCCGATTTGTACTGGAACCGCACGGCTTCCGAGGGCGGTAACGACACGTACGTGCTGGGATTCTGGGCCAAGACCCAGGATGTGAACACGGCGCCGGCCAACGACGATGCCAAGATTGGAGTCTGGTTCAAGTTTTACCAGGGAGGCAATCTGCTGGCCGAGCAGTTGGTGGCGGTGGACCAGACGGTAGCCAGCACGGACTGGACCGAGTACACCGGGGCGGTGGTCATCTCCGGCAAGCCCGACAGCATCATTGCGGTGGCGGCCATGGGGAAGGATGCCACCGGTCATGTCTGGTTCGACAATATCAGCTGCAACACCCAGAGCAAGTGGACCATGGGTATTTTCAATGGCAATGCCGAGACGCCGGTGGGCTGGTTGCAGTGGTCGGCCTCTCCGGAAGAGGCGTTTGTGAGCATTGTGGAGGATCCCGACAACGCCCACAGCGGCACCCACTCCGCCCTGCTGATTGAGCGCGACGACAATGCGGACGAGATTGTTTTCTACAGCGAACCGGTGCCGGTTCAACCCGGAAAATGGTACAAGATCAGTGGTTGGATTAAAACCGACAGCATCAACACCGGAGAGACCTGGTATCCTACGAATGTGATTCCCGATCGCGACAACGACCGGATGGGGTACTGCTTCTTTTTCCATCGGGCGCCCCTGCGCCAGGCCTGGGATTTGACCGGTGGCGATCAGTTCTTCTACATCGACCAGCGCGACAGCAGCAGCGGCTGGACCTACTACACCGTGATAGCCAAAGCGCCGGACGATGCCGCCGGACTGAGCATGCGGGCTCGTTTCACCTCTTTCCCCAAAGGCTA
>JAJRXE010000309.1 GCA_024276455.1 Calditrichota bacterium | reverse complement strand
GCCGCCGGTGATGGCGCCTGCTACCAGAAAGGTGCCTGCCTCAATGCGGTCGGGGATGATGCGGTAATCGGTGGGGCGTAAACCGGGCACTCCTTCCACCCGGATGAATTTCGTTCCCAGCCCCTCGATGCGGGCGCCCATTTTTTGCAGAAAACGACCCAGATCCACAATCTCCGGTTCTTCGGCGGCATTCTCGATAATGGTTTCGCCCTCTGCCAGAACAGCCGCCATGAGAATGTTGCCGGTGGCGCCCACACTGCTGACGTCCAGGTAAATGTGGCTGCCGGTAAGGCGGGGGGCCTGGGCAATAATGTAACCGCCTTCCAGATCTACCCGGGCGCCCAGTTTTTTCATGCCTTTGATATGGAGGTCCACCGGGCGAGGTCCCCAGGCACAGCCCCCCGGCAGGGAAACCTTGACCCGATGAAACCGTGCCAGCAGCGGACCCAGCACGTAAATAGAAGCCCGCATGGTCTTCACCAGCTCGTAAGGCGCTTCCGGAAAATCCGCCAGGGTGGTGTCGATGGTCATGGAATGGTTCTCGAATTCCACTTTGGCGCCAATAATTCGCAGCAAGTGCGCCATGGTACGGACGTCGCGTAACCGGGGGATGTTTTCAATGTGGTACTTCCCCGGTGCCAGCAGGGTGGCAGCCAGAATGGGAAGGGCGGCATTCTTCGAGCCGCTTATTTGAACCTCTCCTTCCAGAGGTTTTCCGCCGTGAATAATGAATTTGTCCAACGTTTTACTCCCTTTTTTCCCGGTCGGCCTCTCGGCCCCACCATTGCATTAGGATTGTATTTTGGCTTCTCCTGATAGGCTCACCTGCGATTCTTTCAGTAATTCGCGGGCGCTCTCTAAAATGGACTCGCTGATGGTTTGTCCCCCCATTAAGTAGGCAATCTCTTCTACGCGCTGTTGGGGAGTCAGTTCCTGTACCCGGGTAAACGTTCGGCCATCGGAAACAAATTTTTCCACCCGGAAGTGGTGATCGCCGAACGAGGCAATCTGTGGTAAATGGGTAATGCAAATAATCTGGTGGGAAGCCGCTAATTGGCGAATGCTTTTGCCCACCGCCATGGCGATTTTCCCGGAGACGCCCACGTCGATCTCGTCGAAAATCAGCAGGGGAATGTGGTCGATTTCCGCCAGAATGTTTTTCAAAGCCAGCATGATGCGGGAAATCTCGCCACCGGAAGCGATTTTGGCCAGCGGTTTAAAATCCTCGCCCGGATTGGGCGAAATGTAAAATTCCATCTGATCCACCCCGTTCTGGTCACCCAAATAGCGTTTCCCGTCCCACTGAATCCAGCCCTGCTCGTTTTCCTGCCAGGAGAATCGAACTTTGAAACGGGTTTTCTCCATTCCCAATTTTTTCAATTCCTGTTCCACCACTTTTTCCAATTCCCGGGCGGCTTTTTTGCGGGCGGCAGAGAGCTCGAGAGCCGCTTCCTGATAATGCTGGCGGGCATCCTCCAGGGCTTTCTGTAATTTTTCCACTTCAAACTCAAAGTTTTCTTTCAACTGCAATTCCTGGTGCAATCGCTCGCGGTAGGCCAGCACCTTTTCGATGCTGCCGCCGTATTTTTTCTTCAGGTGGTTGAGGGTGGCCAGGCGATTTTCAATTTCTTCCAGTCGCTCGGGATCAAATTCCTGCCGGTTCTGGAATTCTTCCACCGTGCGAGCGGCTTCGTCGGCAATAATCCGGGCCGAGGAAAATTCCTCGTGAATGGATTTTAATTCCTCCGAGAACTCCGCTAGTTCGCCCAGCAAATGGGAGGCCTGTCCCATTAGCTCCAGCAAATTGGTCGCCTCGGCGCCGTTCATGATTTGCTGGAATTGGTTGGCCAGGGCAAATATTTTTTCCAGGTTTACCAGAATCTTGCGTTCCGCTTCCAGCTCCTCATCTTCCCCGGGCCGGGGATCCGCCCGGGTGATTTCTTCCAGTTGAAACCGGTACAATTCGTATTTTTCGTCCAGTTCACGCTGCTTCTTTTGCAGCCGCTCTAATTCCTCGGCAATTTTTACCAGCTCCTGGTAACTGCGGGCAACCTTTTCTAACAAAGCATTCAGTTGACCGAATTGATCCAGGAAATAGCCGTGAATCTCCCGGCGCAGCAAGCTCTGGTGCTCGTTCTGGCTGTGGATGTCCACCAACAGGTCTCCGATTTCCGCCAGGGTGGAAATCGGTACGGCAAAATCGTTCACGTAGGCGCGGGTGCTCCCTTTGCTGGAAATCTCCCGTTTGAGGAACAATTCCTCTCCGCCTTCCAGCCCT
>JAJRXE010000308.1 GCA_024276455.1 Calditrichota bacterium | reverse complement strand
GTCGCCGGCGTGAAAGGCCGGTGTCCTAGGCCTCTAGACGATGGGAGCATTTATGTCTTTTTCTCACCTCGATCTTTTCTTTCGAACCCCGGTCGCCCCGAAGCTTCGGGATGCCCTAAGCCTCACGACGACGGGTTTTGATTTTCTTAATCCCGATCTTTTTTGTCCCTTTTGAACTCCCCGTCCAAAAGGGTGCAAAATATAAAAAGCGATATGTAAAAAATCAACCTTATAAAAAAATTGGGTGGATGATGGGACTTGAACCCACGACCCCCAGGTCCACAACCTGGTGCTCTAACCAACTGAGCTACATCCACCATTTTGCTGCATTGCAGCGCTAAAATATAACCAAAAAATTATCTAAAAACAACCGTCAGCAAACAAAGCTTGCGCTCCCTGGAGGATTCGAACCTCCAACCAACGGCTTAGAAGGCCGCTGCTCTATCCATTGAGCTAAGGGAGCCGCTCTTTCTAATGGTCGGGGCGACTGGATTTGAACCAGCGACCCCCTGCTCCCAAGGCAGGTGCGCTTACCAGGCTGCGCTACGCCCCGTTCCTCCTACCGTCCTATCAAAAGCCCAAAAATATATTATCTTTTTCAGACAATGTCAAGCGTTGCAATCTTTTGAATTTTCCTTTTTGTGAATAGAAAAAGGCAGAAAACAAACGAAAGTTCCCCCAAAATTAATCAAAAATGCTTGTTAAATCCGGAACCTCTGGCTTATCTTTTTCATTGTTTAACGAATAAAAAGAGTGCGTATATTCGGATGCAAATTACTCATATTAAACATCAAGTAAAGATTGCGGTTGCCCTGCTATTCGGAATTATTTTTGTTGGGGTGGTCGGTTACGAAATCATCGAGGGATGGGACTGGTTCGATTCCCTTTATATGACCATTATTACCATTACTACCACTGGTTACCGGGAAGTACGCCCTTTAAGTCCAGCCGGGCGCTTTTTTACCATGTTCATTCTGGTGCTTGGAGTGGCTACCATTGCGTACACCGGGGGTCGCATTGCCCAACTCTTTGTTGAAACCTACCTCCAGAGGAGGAAAAAAATGAGTCGTAAAGTGCAGAGCCTGAAGAACCACTATATTGTATGTGGCTACGGACGAATGGGTAAAAAGATTTGCGAGGTTCTGAAAAAGAATAAGGCCGATTTTGTCGTTATTGAAAGGAACCCTGAAGAAATTGAACGACTGCGGGAACACGGCCTAACGTACGTCGAGGGAGATGCTACCGAAGACGAAATCCTGAATCTGGCGGGAATTAAACAGGCCAAGGGACTGGTTGCCGCCCTTCCTACAGAGGCAGACAACGTTTTTGCCACCCTCTCGGCAAGGGTTTTAAATCCCAACATTTTCATTGTTGCCCGTGCAGTGGAAGAAGAAACCGAATCGAAATTAATCAAGGCTGGCGCGAATCGGGTGGTCAAACCATACGAGATTGGAGGTAACCGCATGGCACAGGTTCTTTTACGTCCCGGCCTGGTGGATTTCATTGAAATCATTGCTCGCGATCGTCCTCTGGATTTGAATGTCGAAGAGATCACCGTCACCAAAAATTCGAAATTAGTGAATACAACTCTGGCGCAAAGTCCCATTCGCAAGGAGTTAAACATTATCATCATAGCCATTTTCCGGAAAAACGGAGAGGTTATCTACAATCCTCAATCTAACACAATAATTAAAGAAGGCGATCGCTTAATCGTTATTGGCGAAGAGAAAAACATTAAGGAATTGTCAAGGTTGGCGTTGTCAACCGAGACCCATTGAACAAAGATTTATGATTCCATATAAATTTACTCGCATTTACATTGATTCGATAGCCAGGGAAGATGAAATTACCCGGAGAGTGCTCGAATACTTCCCGGATGTTCCCTATTCCATTGTGGAGGAAGCGGAGACATTTTCTCACCAATTAGCCCGGCTTTCCCTCACCGAAGGGAAAAGAATTCTCTGGTTAACTCATTTTAAAGGACGGTTTCTGAAACCCTGCCCGGGAACAGCAACAACGTACCGCTGTTGTAATTATCTGGTCATCAACGAAACCACAAATTGTCCCATTGACTGCACTTATTGCATTTTGCAGGGTTACATCAACAACCCAGCTATTACCATTTACACGAATTACCAAAAAATTATTAGTGAACTGCGGGAAATTTCTCATCTAAATTCCCGGCGAATCTTACGAATAGGCACAGGAGAACTTACCGACAGCCTGGCGCTCGATCCGGTGACTCGCCTATCGGAAAGGCTCATTGCTGAAGTTCAAAAACTTCCCAATATTTTACTAGAGTTAAAGAGCAAAACCGACCATATCAATCACCTACAAGAAGTTTCCCCCGAAAAAATTGTACTCTCCTGGTCGGTGAATCCGGAGGAAATAGTAGCCTCCGACGAACACAAAGCAACCCCACTCGTCCGCCGATTGAAAGCGGCCCGGAAAGCAGCTGAACGTGGCTTTCTGATCGGGTTTCACTTCGACCCGATCATTTTTGTACTGGACTGGGAAGAACTCTATTCTCATCTTATTGAAACCCTCGGGCAATTTATTCCCTCGGAGCAAATTGCCTGGATTAGTCTGGGAAGTTTACGCTACCCACCACAATTAAAAGAAATTGTTTTAAGTCGTTTTCCTAAAACCCGCATTTTTTCGGGAGAACAGATCAGTGGTCTGGATGGGAAAAGCCGTTATTTACGCCCCTTGCGTTTAAAAATGTACAAAGCCATTTACCAAAAACTAAGGGAGGTGTTCGGGCAACCTTTTGTTTACTTTTGTATGGAAAGCGAAGAGATGTGGAAAAAAGTATTAGACAAAACTCCCAAAACCAATAACGATGTTGACTGGTACTTTGCCCAACATCTCTCTGCCCGTTTTCCCCAACTCAACCTTCCTAAACCAATGAAGGAAATTTACCAACAAAACATTCGATTCGGAGCATCAGAAAAATAGAATTTGAATGCCATTTCGAGCTACGGAATTTTACCGATCGGAAATTCCCTTGCTTAATTGCAAAAATTTAAACATCTTTAGCGAAAATACTTAACAGGGAACATGACGCCAGTAATCGGTTTACTTATTATTTTAGTCATCGCATTTGCAGGCACTCGCTTCTTTCGCCATTCTGCCATTCTAAAACATCCCCTTATTGCCGGATTTGTGGCCAGCGGTATTCCGTACATTCTGGTTGGGGTATTCCTGGGACCCCGTTTTTTTAACTTCCTGAGCGACGCCATCCTGGAGAATCTCCAACCTTTTATTAGTCTGGCACTGGGCTGGATCGGGTTGCTTTTCGGTATTCAATTACGCTGGAAGAACATCCGGCGCTACCCGCGGAATTACCTTCTTTTTTTAAGCACTCAGTTTCTGATTTCATTTCTGATAATCATACTTTTCCTTTTCCTTTTTCTTTTCCTCATTTATCCCCGACCTTACGCCAGCTCCCTTCATCTCGTCTTAATTCTGGGTGCATTGGGTGCCCTCACTGCCCCCTTAACCATCAACCGGATTGTGGTCGATAAAAAAGCTCGCGGCAAATTAACCCATCTTCTTCTCTTTACCGCCAGTCTGGATAATTTCTGGGGCATTGCCCTGGCCGGAATCCTGATGCTTCTTTTTCATCCTTTCGGCTCTCCAGATTTACCATCGTTCCTGATCTGGATTTCTCTCACCCTTGCCACCGGAATCGGCATTGCTTTCATCTTTCGATTCCTGATTCAGCTCCACTTCGACCATCACGAACTATTACTGCTCGTCCTGGGACTGGTCATCTTTACCAGCGGAATTGGGTTTTATTTCCATATTTCGCCAATTTTTCTGAATATGATTGTCGGGATTGTTCTGGCGCAGTTCCACCGGGAGTCGGAAAAAGTGATGCGGGTTTTGGGATTGGCCGAGAAACCGATTTACCTGTTCCTCCTGGTTTTTGCCGGCGCTATGTGGAAATTTCATCTGGTCCACGAGATTGCCATGGTAGGAATTTTTATCCTGGCACGCTTCGTGGCGAAATATCTGGCCGGCGGAATTACCAGCAAATTCGTTGACTGTGCTTTTCCCATCCCTTTCGATGTGGGGAAAGGACTGTTCTCGTTCGGAGGGGTTGCACTGGCGATCGCTTTCAATTTCGATCTTTTTTACGGAGGCCTGATGGGCAGTGCCGTAATGAGTGCCACCATCTTCGCCATCTTTGCCTTCGATGAATACGCTGCCATCGCAGCTCAAAAAATCCTGAAACGGGAGGGGGAAATAAAGTGAAGCGGCTATTTCTGATTATTATTTTATTTTCCCTGTTGATGGCGATCTTTCTACGCGTCCCTCTTCCCAATCACGCCTCTGCAGTTGCCGAAAGCATTATGGCTCTGGGATTCACCATCATTGTTGCTTACCTCCTGGGAAAAGCAGTCAGCCGTTACCGCTTGCCAAAAATAACCGGTTACATGCTTGCCGGCATTTTGCTGGGACCATTTCTTTTAAACGCCATTTCTGAGCAAAGCGTGCAGAACTTACAACTAATTAACAACATTGCCCTGGGGCTCATTGCCTTAACCGCGGGAGGTGAATTCCGCTACCGGGATATGAAAGGACAATTCAAAACCATTGTTGTGGTAATACTCTTTCAAGTTTTGCTAGTTCTGGCCGGATTCATCGTTTTCGTAATGTTTTATGGTCAACAGATTGCCTTTTTAGCAAACGCGGATAGAAATGCTTTTCTTGGCGTTGGCCTCCTGCTGGGCTCATTGGCTATTGCCAAGTCTCCTTCTACAACCATCGCCATTATCACCGAAACCGGTGCGCGCGGAAGGTTTACCGATTTCATTCTGGGAGTTACCGTCTTTAAAGACATTGTGGTTGTTCTTCTTTTTTCCATTCTGCTATCTTTGGCCAAGCCTCTTTTACTACCGGGAGAAGTCATCCATTTCAGTTACATGTTAGAGGTGGTTATTGAAGTGGGATTATCCATTCTTATCGGGATAGCTGCCGGAGGGCTAATTCTGCTCTATCTGAAATATGTAGGCACCCAGACGGTACTTTTTCTGCTGGGATTCGTACTGTTGGGGATCGAGGTTTCGGCCATGTTGCATGTAGAGCTGGTACTGGTTTTCATGGTGGCCGGGTTTTTTGTACAAAACTTCAGCGATACCGGCGGTCAGCTTATTGAAGCCATAGAGGAGGGATCGCTCCCCATTTACGTTACCTTTTTTGCCATTGCCGGCGCTTCTCTGAATATCCCGATTTTTTTGAACAACTTCTGGCTGGCTATTATTATTGTGATCTTAAGAATCGCCACTACCTTCGGGGGAACGTATCTGGGCGGAAAGCTAACTCACTCAACCCCTGAAGTCCAAAAACTGGGCTGGATGGGCTTCATCGGTCAAGCGGGCCTCACCCTGGGACTGGTGAGCATCGTAAGTGCGAGTTTCCCGGGAACCATTGGAGACAATGTACAAACCCTCATCATTGCCGCGGTCACCATCAACCAGATCATCGGACCAATCCTGTTCCGGATTTCCCTGGAAAAAGCCAAGGAGATAACCATAACCTGACCCTTTGTTAAAAAAGCAAGCCGGATTCAACACAGAACCCGGCTTGCTCCACCGACTAAACCAATCCTTCCAAATCGATTAATAATACGAGAGGTAGCGGTCAATCTCCCACTGGTGCACCTGCGAAATGTACTCTCCCCACTCCATTTTCTTGGCATTCACAAAATGGAAGAAAACGTGTTCTCCCAGGGTTTCGCGCATCAGGCGGCTTTTTTCCAGATTTTGAATGGCCTCCCAGAGGTTGGCGGGAAGCTCGTCGATTTTCAAGCGGCGTTTCTCCCGCTGACTCATGGTAAAGATATTTTTGTTCACTGCCGGGGGCGGGGTAATTTTATTCTCGATCCCGTCCAATCCGGCCGCCAACATGACCGCCAGGGCCAGATAGGGGTTGGCAGAGGGGTCGGGAACACGCACCTCGATCCGGGTACTCTTCCCCCGTTTGGCCGGCACCCGCACCAACGGACTGCGATTCCGTTCCGACCAGGCAATATTGACCGGGGCTTCGTATCCCGGTACCAACCGTTTGTAGGAATTAATCAGCGGATTGGTAATTGCTACAAACGCCTTGGCATGTTTCAAAATTCCTCCGATGTAATAGAGTGCCACCTCCGAAAGGCCGTTTTCAGAGGAAGGATCGTAGAAAGCATTTTCCTCTCCGCGGAACAACGACTGATGGACATGCATTCCAGAACCGTTAATGCCAAACACCGGTTTGGGCATGAAAGTGGCGTGCAAGTTGTATTTTTTCGCAATTTTTCGTACCACGAATTTAAAAGTCGAGACATTATCGGCCGTGGTAATGGCATCGGCGTACTTAAAATCGATTTCATGCTGTCCCCGCGCCACTTCGTGGTGGGCTGCCTCCACTTCGAATCCGAGCTGGTTTAACACGTTCACGATCTCCCGCCGGGCATCTTCGCCCAGGTCCAGCGGGGCCAGATCGAAGTAACCGGCCGAATCATGCGTTAAAGGTACTGGACTTCCTTTTTCATCGTGCAAGAAGAAAAAGAATTCCGCTTCCGGTCCGGCGTACATGGTAAATCCCAGCGACTCGGCCTTCTGGCACACTTTCTTCAGAATTTGCCGCGGATCGCCCGCAAAGGGAGTCCCGTCGGGGTTCATAATGTCGCAGATCAGGCGGGCGATTTTGCCCTTTTCGTTCTCCCAGGGAAAAATGCGAAAGGTCTCGTAGTCCGGCTTTAACAACATGTCTGATTCTTCAATCCGGGCAAATCCCTCAATCGACGAACCATCAAACAATATTTCCCCATCCAACGCTTTTTCGAACTGGGACGCTGGTACTTCCACATTCTTATTCACCCCAAAAATGTCAGTAAACTGAAGCCGCAAGAATTGCACTTTTTCCTCACGGCAGACCTTTAAAATTTCATCGCGAGTCATAATCCCTCCTTAGTTAAGTGTTCATAAAAAATGGTTCAAAATGCACAAACAACCTTTTAAAAAGCCCAAATATAATCAAAAATATGCAAAATGCAAACAAAAACCGTCAAGACACACCATATATTCGACATCACTTTGAAAAACTCAACTCTTTTTCTTTAAAAAATTAAAATTATTTCTCTCACAAATAAGACCGGGCTGTTCGCCGGTAAACACGTATTCAAATCCCTTAATCGACACCTTTCTTCCGGTCAATTCATTTCTCCTTTTAAAATTTCACTCGCTAATATTATATTTAACGGTTCCGGTTCAATGGGATGGATTTGAAAACAAAATGTGAGATTTGTAACTTCAAGAACTGCTTTACAATCTAAAATACTGAAGCGATAAAAATGGAAGAAAAATTTGTCCGGGAGTTAATTGCCAAAGCAAAAAAGGGGGACGAACAAGCTTTTGCACAATTAGTCAACCTCTACAGTGAGCGCATATACAATCTGGGTTTGAAAATCTTAAAAAATTCGGACGATGCAGCAGATGTACTGCAGGAAACATTTGTCACGGTTTACGAAAAATTAGACTCTTTCGACGGACGATCTAATTTTTTCACCTGGTTGTACCGGATTGCAACCAACTTTGCTCTCATGAAATTGCGAAAAAACAAGCGCACTGTTTTAACGGACCAGGACATGGAAACGAATTTTGACAATCCGGATCAGATGCAAATTCACGAATGGCAAGATTTACCCCTACAGGACATGCTCAGCGAAGAATTTCGTCAGCATCTGGATGAAGCAGTGGACGCTCTACCGGAAATATATCGCTCCGTTTTTATTTTACGAGACCTGGAAAACCTTTCTATTAAGGAAACCAGTCGGATTCTGGGTATTACCGAATCAAACGTAAAGATTCGCCTGAAACGCGCCCGACTCTATCTCCGGGAAAAATTAGCGGAATACATGAGTGAATTCAGTAAGGAAGCCTAAACAGGATGAAAAAGCACAGCAAACGAATTATTAACGAACTTTGTAATTACCTTGGCCAGGATTTAAACCATCCGATGTGCAAAGAACTGCTTCGGCATGTCGAAGAGTGCCCTGATTGCCGAATTTACCTGGACACCATAAAAATGACGGTGAATTTGTACCGGAAAACCCACCAGAATCAGCCGGTTCCGGACAATGTGAAAGAATCGCTTTTCAAGAGTTTAAAAATTAAAAAATAATCCCGCCTGCCATTCACCCGTTGCAAAATCCCGCTTCATCGGTTAAATTTCCGCCATGGAATCAATGTTAATTTAAGGAGTACGTCATGGCGCTGACACATCTGGGACTGGATATTGAAACGGTTCCCGCTTTTCCTTTAGCTGACTACAGCGAGGTGGTGCAAATCAAAATTCAGGAAAAAATTTCTCGTCAACAGGAACGTAACCCCGATTTTGATTACAATTATTTTGCCAGTATTCACGGAGACTTCGGTAAAATTATTTGCATTAGTCTGGGCTATATCGCGGAAGATGAAAGCATTCGCTTAAAATCGATTTATGGTGACGATGAATTTCAAATTCTCCAGGAGTTCAATTCCATCATTGAAAAGCATAGCGGCATTTTCATCCATTACAACGCCCTCAATTTCGACATTCCTTTCATTTTACAACGCATGGCTCACCACGGAATTGCCCCGGCCAACCGCCGTTTTTCGGATCTGCGCCGCTACGCCACCGATCCCCATTTCGACGTCATGATGCAATATTACAATTGGGACATGCAAAAGGTGCTTCCGCTGGGAATTCTGGCGGAGCTTCATGGCCTACCCAGCCCCAAGGAAGAGCTGTCGGGAAGCAATGTATTCCAGGCATACCAAAAGGGTGAGTGGAAACGCATTAAGCATTACTGTGAGTTCGACACCGCCACCACCCTGAACCTCTGGCGTAAACTGTTTCAATTTCAACCCGTAATTCCCCTGGAGAGATACCTCTTTAGCCAGAAATGAACGCCGGGAGGGTAAGGGCTTTAAAGCCCTTTTCAACACAAGGGGGTTAACCCCCTTTTGCCAAAAGGCCCTTAAGGGCCTTTCCTCGTTCCAATTTCCTTCTTGACAATAATATTGTTCCTTGCGTAAACTCTGAAAAAAATATTTCAAACCAATAACCGGAGAGATCACGATGAACTGTACGATTGTTCGACCATTTTTCTTACTGGCTGTCTTCCTGTTTTCTGCCTTCTTTACAGGAATCACCGCCGGTGAGGGCAAACTAACCCCGGAGACATTTCTGGGATTAAAATTTCGCCCGCTTGGTCCAGCGCTCACTTCCGGGCGCATTATCGATTTTGCCGTGAATCCCAACGACAGAACCCACTATTTTGTGGCTGTCGCATCAGGCGGTGTTTGGGTCACTCACAACGCGGGGATTACTTACCAACCGGTATTCGATAAAGAAGGTTCTTATTCCATTGGTTGCGTGACGTTAGACCCCAACAATCCCCACACCGTTTGGGTTGGTACGGGAGAAAACAACAGCCAGCGCAGTGTGGGCTACGGCGATGGCGTTTACAAATCGTTGGACGGCGGAAAGAGCTGGACGAACATGGGACTGGAACATTCCGAACATATCGGAAAAATTCTGGTCGATCCCCGCAATTCGCAGGTGGTGTACGTGGCGGCGCAGGGACCGCTCTGGCGCTCCGGCGGAGACCGCGGACTGTACAAAACCACAGACGGCGGAAAAACCTGGAAACGCATTCTTTACATCAGCGAGAATACCGGAGTAAGCGATCTGGTTTTTGACCCCCGGAATCCAGACGTCCTTTACGCGGCTGCTTACCAACGGCGCCGGCACGTCTGGACCTTGATTAATGGCGGCCCGGAATCCGCCATTTACAAATCGACCGATGGAGGCAAAAGCTGGCGTAAAATTAACCGGGGATTGCCAAAAGTCGATCTCGGCCGCATTGGTCTGGCCATTTCTCCGGTCAATTCCGATGTTCTCTATGCCATTGTCGAAGCGGCCGAAGGCAAAGGCGGTTTTTACCGCTCGACCGATCGGGGCGAAAGCTGGGAGAAACGCAGTTCTTATGTGAGCCGCAGTCCTCAGTATTACCAGGAAATCTTTTGTGATCCGGTTGAGGTGGACCGGATTTATTCCATGGATGTTTATTTACAAGTAAGCGAAGACGGCGGCAAAACGTTTAAACCGTTGGGTGAAACCTACAAACACGTGGACAACCACGCCATGTGGATTGACCCCGCCGATCCGGATTACCTATTAGTGGGTTGCGACGGGGGAATATACGAGAGCTACGATCGGGGGGAAAACTGGGACTTTAAAGCCAATCTTCCGGTCACCCAGTTCTATAAAATTGCCATCGACAACGAGGCTCCTTTTTACAACGTTTACGGTGGCACTCAGGACAATTTCACTCTGGGCGGTCCCTCCCGCACCATCAGTGCAAACGGCATCACCAACCGGGATTGGTTCATTACCCTGGGCGGGGACGGATTCCAGCCCGCCGTCGATCCGGAAGACCCCAACATTATTTACTGCGAATACCAGTACGGCGGCCTGGCCCGCTTCGACAAACGGAGTGGGGAGCGCGTGTACATTCAACCCCAACCCGGCAAAGACGAACCGCCGCTGCGCTGGAATTGGGATTCGCCCCTCATCATCAGTCCGCATTCCCACACCCGTCTCTATTTCGCCGCTAACAAGATCTTCCGCAGCGACGACCGCGGAAATTCCTGGAAAGCCATCAGTCCCGATTTGACCCGCCAGATTGACCGCAACAAGCTCCCCGTGATGGGAAAGGTCTGGAGCATCGACGCTGTTTCCAAAAACCGCTCCACTTCCTTTTACGGAAATATTGTGGCGCTCACCGAATCGCCCTTGCAAGAAGGACTTCTCTACGCCGGAACCGACGACGGCTTAATCCAGGTTAGCGAGGACGGGGGAAAACACTGGCGCCGCATTGATCATTTTCCGGGAGTCCCGGACACCACTTACGTGAATGCCCTGTTGGCCTCTCAACACGACGTAAACACTGTGTACGCGGCATTCAATAATCACAAACGGGGAGATTTCAAACCCTACTTACTAAAAAGTACCAATCGGGGCAAGAGCTGGAAGTCTATTTCCGGCAATCTTCCCCAGCGTGGTTCCATCTACACAATTGCCGAGGATCACGTGAATCCCAATCTGCTCTTCGTCGGTACCGAATTCGGGGTTTTCTTTACGATTGATGGAGGAAAACACTGGACTAAACTCAGAGGTGGGCTTCCCACCATTGCCGTGAGGGACATCAAAATCCAAAAGCGGGAAAATGACCTGGTAGTGGGCACCTTTGGGCGCGGGATTTACATCCTGGACGATTACTCCCCGTTACGCAGCGTCTCTCCGCAGACGCTGGCTCAAGAAGCGGTTCTTTTCCCGGTAAAACAGGCCTGGATGTACATTCAAAGCAATCCACTGGGGTTAAAAGACAAAGCCTTCCAGGGCGCCTCGTTTTTCAACACTCCGAATCCTTTTGGAGCAACCTTTACCTACTATTTAAAAGAAGAAATAAAAACCCGGCACAAAATACGTCGGGAAAAAGAAGCCGCCCGGGAGAAAGCCGGAAAACCGGTTTATTACCCCACCTGGAACGCCCTGAAAGAGGAAATGCGCCAGGAAACACCCACCATGGTGCTGACCGTAAAAGATGCCGCCGGGAATGTGGTGCGTCGCCTTACCGGACCGGTCAGCGCCGGATTTCATCGGGTAACTTGGGACCTGCGTTACCCACCCCTCACCCCGGTGGAACTGAAAACCAGCGCCGAAGAGAACCCCTTTGCCAGTCCACCAACCGGACCCATGATCGTTCCAGGAACCTACAGCGTTTCGCTGGCGAAGATGGTTGACGGGAAACTTGTTACCTTGGGCGAACCGCGTTCTTTCGAAGCGGTGCCGCTTGGTCTGGCCAGCCTGCCTGCTCGGGATAAAGTGGCGGTGCTGGCTTTCCAGCAAAAAACCGCTCGCTTACAACGGGCAGTGTTAGGAGCCCGGCGGGCTGTTAACGAAGCGCTTCAGCGCATTAAATATTTGAAGAAGGCCTGGGAAAATACCCCGGAAGCGGAGCCGGCTTTGCGCACCCGCCTGCGCGATCTTGAGAATCGTTTACAAGACCTGCTGGCAGAGCTCGCCGGAGATCCGGTCAGGCGCAAGTACAACGAACCCACTCCACCTTCCATTATTCAACGGGTCCAGAGCATTGTAACCGGGCACTGGGCTTCTACTTCCGCTCCCACCGAAACTCAGCTTCGGGCGTACCGAATTGCGGCGGAACAATTCGCGCTGGTCCTCCCACCGCTGCAAAAGTTAATTGAGCAGGAATTAAAACAAATTGAAGAGAAAATGGAATCCCTCCACGCCCCCTGGACGCCAGGCAGGGTACCAAGATGGAAACCCGAATAAACCGATTTCAAATGAAACTGGTTTCAGCAAAGCCCCGCTTAGACCGGCGGGGCTTTCTTATTTGGTGGGGAACAATTTTCTTTCTGCCGCGGCCAGAACTTGTTCCGGGGTTAAATCTTTCATGCAACGGAAATGCTCTTTCGGACATTCGGCCCGTCCGATGTGACTGCACGGGCGGCATTTTAACCCTCTCACTTCCAGCACAGTGGCCTGTTCGCTAAACGGGAAAAAGCCCAGCTCCTCCACGGTTGAACCGAAAAGAGCGATTAAGGGGCGATTGAAGGCGGCAGCAACGTGCATTAAACCGGAATCGTTGCTCAAAAACAGGTGAGCCCGCTTAATCAGCGCTGCGGTTTCGGTAATGGTGAACTTCCCCATGGTCGAAATCGCCACGCCCTGTTCCAGTTGAGCCAGAATGCTCTCGCCCACCGACACATCGTCCGGGCCACCGACCAAAATGGTGTTTAACCCGTGGCGCTCCTTCAGGGCACAAATCACCCTGACGAAATACTCCGCCGGCCAACGTTTGGTGAAATGGCGGGCGCCGGGCGCTACCACTACCTTCCATTTGCCACCAGAAGGCAATTCTTGCAAAAAGCGAGAGATATTTTCTTCCGATTCCGGGGGAAGAAACAGTTCCAGACCGTGTCCATCCGGTTCCAGGCCCAGGTCTGCTCCAGTTCGCAAGTATTTTTCCCACACCGGAATAATCCGGCCGTAAACCCGCCGGTAAAGATTAATTTTAAATTTCACCAGCAAGAAGCGTAAAAACTGATTTTTATTCACCCGGAGCACCCGCGTTTCCGGGAGCGCACTGCTCCAGATCAGACTGCGAATGTTACGGTGAACATCCAAAATAATCTGGTACTTTTCCCGGCGCAACCGCTTCCGCCAGTCCAGCAAACCCCGGAAACCCGAGCGGGCGTCGAATTCCCACACCCGGCTCAGGTGCGGATTGTACTTAACCAAATCTGCATATTCCCGGCGGACCAGAAAATCGATTTGAGCCCGGGGAAATTTCCGACGCAAAACCCGGATCAACGGCGAGGTTAAAACCACATCTCCCAGCGAAGAAAGGCGAATAATTAAAATTTTGGTGGGTGTTTTCATTCAGCCCGCAGTCCCAACTTTTTTGCCACGTTCTCCCCGTGCTGATCGCAGGGAAGGTAAGCTGGCTTACTGTTCCTTCTGGCGGTGATCGTGCAAACGGCGAAAAACGCTTTTTAACCCGGAGGTGACTTCATAAGCCAGGGTGTCGCCCTGCTGGAAAACAAACAACGCTTCAACCCCGGGATGCGCTTCTACAAAACGGCGCCCTCGCTGCCGTCCCATGACGAAGAGTGCCGTGGAAAGGGCATCGGCAGTGGTAGCATCGCCGGCCAAAACCGTTACGCTTACCAGTCCTCGAGCCGGAAAACCGGTTTGGGGATTTAAAATGTGGTGGTACAGGGTGTCCTTCTCTAAGAAATAATTCTGGTAATCCCCGGAGGTGGCCACCCCACAACTTTGCGCCACCGGAAACACCCCAAAAAATGCTCCTTCCTGGCGGGGGTGACGCACGTACACGTTCACCGGAGTCGAAAGCCCCCATTCGATTCCCAGATTTCCGCCTGCATCGATAATGAAATTTCGCAGCCCGTAGCGGCGTAAAATACGCCGGGCTTTCTCCACGGCAAATCCCTTGCTAATCCCGCTCAGGTCTATTCCCATGCCCGGTTGGTCAAAACGCAATTCTCCTGCCTGAAAATCCATCTGGCGGTAATCCACCTTTTTTAGCATTTTCTGCACGAGCGTTTTCGCCGGCACCCGGGCGCTGTCTGTACCAAAATGCCAGAGGGCAAACACCGGCCAGAGGGTGGGGTCATAGGCACCGTCGGTTTCTCGACTCATGTGCAGCGCCAGCGGAAGCAATTCCCGCAGTAGCGGGGAAAGAGGAAACGTTTGTTTGAAACGGGTGGAGTCGTTTATTCGGGCAATTTCGGATTCCGCATCGAAAGGGTTGGTGTGCCGTTCCAG
>JAJRXE010000307.1 GCA_024276455.1 Calditrichota bacterium | reverse complement strand
CGGTCTTTCACTTCCGCCAGCACTTCGGCGGAGCTTCGCCCCACGGCATTGGCGGTCACGGTGACTACCCGGTCGCCGTCCACGTGATTCACCGAGCTGAGTCCGGAAGCAAGTTGGACGGTGGCAAAGTTTGCCAGGGGAATGTGGTGTCCCTCGTGGAAAATGGTTAAATCCTGCAGATCGCTGTAATTTTCCCGGAAGTCTTTGCTGAAGCGCACGGTGATGTCGTATTCATCCTGCCCGATCCGGTATTCCGAGGCTTTGGTGCCGTTAATGGCCGTACGAATGGTGCTGGCAATGCTCATGGTATTTAATCCTAACAGGGCGGCTTTTTCGCGGTCAATGCGTACCCGCAGCTCCGGACGACCGGACTCGTAATTGTCTCGCAGTTCGGTAATGCCGGGAACGTCCTGAATTCGCCGCTGGATGTCCAGCGCCAGGCGTTCCAGCACCCGAAAATCGTCCCCTTTCAGTTGAATTTCCACCGCGTTTCCGGTGGGCGGTCCCTCCCGGGGTTTGGTCACATCGATGCGGGCACCCGGAATGTCCACCAATTCTTTCTTCACCTTTTCCAGCGTTCGAAAGGTATTCTGTTTCCGCAGGTAACGTTCCAGAAAGTCGATGGTAACCTGCGATTTGTGGGAGTTGCCGCCGCCCCCGCCAAAATTAAAGGCGTTGGTTACCCGGCCAACTTCCGCCACGTAATGCTCCATGTCCGGGGTGTCGGCCACCCGCTGCTCAATGGTTTTGACAATCCGGTCGGAGGTGGTCAGGCGGGTTCCGATGGGCGCTTCCACTTTAATCCAGATTTGATTCGGCTCCAGATCGGGGAAAAATTCCACTCCGTGATTTAAAATGCCGTAAATAGCAAACATCAAAAGGTAAGCGGCAAAGGTGGCGGAAAGCACGGTTTTACGGTGTCCAAGAGCCCAGCGTAACGAGGTGTCGTAACGGGTGCCCAACCAGCGCAGTAACCGGTCGCCCGGCAAATGGTGCATTTTCGGATCCAGTTTCAGGAAGCTGGAAGCCAGCACGGGGTTAAATACAAACGCGACAAAAAGAGAAGAAGAAAGGGTAATGATCAGGGTAATGGGGAGAAAGCGCATGAATTCCCCGATTACCCCGGGCCAGAGAATAAGGGGGCTAAAAGCGAACAGGGTGGTGAGCGTGGAGGTTAACACTGCCATGCCCACTTCCCGGGAACCGTCCAGGGCTGCCTGGAAGAGCGGCTTTCC
Organism: Calditrichota bacterium; assembly: GCA_024276455.1. GTDB lineage: Bacteria > Calditrichota > Calditrichia > RBG-13-44-9 > RBG-13-44-9 > JAJRXE01. The sequence goes on along the minus strand of JAJRXE010000307.1, from coordinate 3,529 downwards.
CTCCTGATGGTGCCGGTAAATGTTTTCCACAATCACAATCGCGTTGTCCACCAACATGCCCAGCGCCAGAATCAGACTGAACAGCACAATCATATTCAGCGTGTACCCCAGAAAACTAATCACGATGAAGGAAAGCAGCATGGAAAGGGGAATGGAAATGCCCACCAGCAAGCCGTTGCGCCCTCCCATGAAAAAGTAAAGCACCCCCATTACCAGCAGCAACCCGGCAATAATGTTGTTCTCCAGGTCGTTCACCATGGAGCGAATGTCTTTCGATTGATCCGCTAAAATCACGTATTTGGTGCGGGCGGGAAAGTGGCGCTGTTCCGCGGCCAGAATCTTCTTGACCTGGTCGGCAATTCGGATGATGTTTTCTCCGCTGCGCTTCAGGATGGAAAGCGTGACGCTGGGACGGCTGTCCAGGCGGGAGTAACTGTCTTTCTCCTTGAAACCGAACTCCACGTCGGCCAGGTCGTGCAGGTAGATGGGAGTTTGTTGGACGGTTTTCACCACCACGTTTTTGATTTCTTCCAGCGAGGTGAATTCGCCCGGAATTCGAACGGTGTACTTCAGGTTCCCGCTTTCCACCGAACCGCCCGGAATGGTGGTATTTTCCATTTGAATCGCCTGAATAATGTCGTTCACGCCCAGGTTGTAATATTTCAGACGAGACGGATTGATGTTGACCTTCACTTCCCGTTCCAGACCTCCGGAAATATTCACCTCCAGCACGCCGGGAATTTGCTCGAACTTGTCCTGCAGGGTTTCGGCCACTTTTTTCAACCGCACCAGCGATTGCTCCCCCACAATGCTCACCATCATGATCGGGATATTCTCAAAATTGATTTCCTGAATGATCGGCTCTTCCAGATCGCTGGGTAAATCCGGCTTGGATTGGTCAACCTTTTCCCGCACTTTGCGCACCGCCTCGTCGATGTCCATGTCTGATTCGAATTCCACCGTAATGGTGGTGAACCCTTCCAGGCTGGTGGAACTCATCTTCTTAATTTTGGAGATTTCTTTCAATTTGGTTTCGATGGGTTGGGCAACCAGGGTTTCCATGTCGGAAGGGGAGACCCCCACGTAAGGAACCGACACAATGACAACCGGCTGTTTGATCTGAGGAAACGATTCCACCGGCAACGAGCGGTAAGAAATTAAGCCGGCAATGATAACAATAAACAGCAAAACAAACACGCTGGTTTTATGAAATAGGGACCATTTGATTAGATTCATGGAAAATTGCCTCTTGTTTCGCAAAAATATTTTAAATTTTTTAAACCTTTTGGTTTTAATTTTTCCGGATTTCTTCCCGACAAAAAATGCGGGGAGTCAATGTTGTACCGGGAACTCAGTCGTTAATGATGAGTAAGGGATCGCCGTCGGAGAGCTCCTGATGCCCCGTCACAACTAACGAGTCGTTGGCCCGCAGTCCGTTAACCACCACACTGTCCTGGTAAACCGCCACAAATTCCACCGGACGTTTTCGGGCGCGAGAATTCTCGACCACAAAGACGTGTCGACCATTTTCCGATTCGATGATGGCGTCCAGGGGGATGGCAATAATGTTTTCGTAAAACCGCCGCAACAATTTTAAATCGGCCACCATTTCCGGAGCAAGCCGGCGTCCCGGGTTGGGGATTTCAATTTCCACCCGGAAGGTACGATTCATCGGGTCGATACTCCGATTAATAAACGACACGTTACTGCGTAGCCGCAAATCCGGGTAGGCATCGAACGAGATTTCCACCGGAGTGCCAATCCGGATGTCGTTCATGAACCGTTCGGCCACCCCGGCCCGAATTTTCATGTGGGCGTTGTCAATAAAATCGAACAGGGGTGTCATGGTCATGGCGTAGGCTCCCTGATCATAGAGTCGGTCGTTAACGTACCCACTGATTGGCGCCACAATGAACAATTTCGAGTAACGCACCTTGGCCAGCTCGTAAGCGGCGCGCGCCCGCTCCTGACCGTATTTAGCCATCAGGAACTCATTCTCCGAAATGGCTTTTTTCTGGTATAACACCTCCCGACTGCGGTATTCCAGCTCGGATTGGTGGTAGGCGGCTTTGGCCTCCCGGTAGCCGGCTTCCAGAATCTTGTTTTCTAAAATGGCCAGGGTGTCTCCCTGCCGTACCAGGCTTCCTTTGTCGCGTAAGATGCGCTTGAGAATACCGGGTTCTTCCACAATAATTTGAATGTGTTTGCGTGCCTCCAGTGTGCCGGTAATGTTAATGTATTCGGAAAACTGGCGCGGGTGGAGCACAATGCTTTTCACCGGTACCCCTTGCGGCGGCGCGGGTTGATCCGCCACACCTTCCCTGGAACACTGCCAGGTGGTAAGGCCCAGTAAAAGAATGGCGAAATAAAGCAGGTATTTCTTCATGATTCCTCCAAATAAAGATATAAACACTGACGGATTGGGAGAGCTTTTGTTACCCAAAATTAAATGCCGTCCGCTCGTACCTGACCGGTGGCTTGATCCCAATCGAATTTTGCCTCCAGATAATCGTAGATTGCAGAGTAAAAAGTGAGCTGTGCCTGATCCAGAAAAACCCGGCTGTCTTTCAGCTCCAATTGGGTGGCCAGTCCATTCTGGACACGGGTTTCGGCAATTTCGAAAGCCCGGCGAGCCGATTCCACGCTTTTGGCCGCCGCAGTAACCCGTTCCCGGGCTTCCCGCAGACGCAATAGAATGTTCTGGAGTTCCACCCGGATGTTGTCGTTTGCCAGAGCAATGCGTATCTTAACCTTTTCCACATCCACCCGGGCTTTTTGTACCTGAGCACTGGTGTAACCGCCGGTGAAGATGGGTACCGAAAGGTTGATGCCCAGAATCACATTATCGTTGGCATTATCCAGTCTGAACTGATCCGAGCGAGCACCGTAGGTGTAAATTAAACTGCCGCTTAAGGTCGGCAGGTGATTGGCGTATTCCACCGCCACTTTCTTTTCCCGCAATTTTTTCTCCCACTGCAACGCCTGGTAATCCGGACGGCGTTCAAAAATGACCCGGTAATCCGATGAATCGGGAATCATGGGTTGGTAGGATTCCAGATTGCCCACCAGCTCAATGTCCATGCGCAGAGGAATATCCACCAGCACCTTCAGGTTGTTGATGGCGATCTCGTAGTTTTTGCGGGCTTTCATGGTTTCCGGAATGGCGTTTTTCCAGCGGGTCTCCGCCTGCAGCAATTCAAACTCCGACACCACGCCATTGTCGAATTTTAATTTTATGTTGTTGTAATTGTCTCGGGCGCTGATTTCCGATTGCCGGGCGACCTCCCACACTTTTTTTAGCAGTAAAGCCCGGTAAAAGGCTTTTTTTACTTCGGTAATTACCCGTTGCCATTCCGCATCGTACTGGTATTGAGTGAATTCGTCGAAATAGCCGGCCGCCTTAATGGCGTTGCCCACCTTCCCGAAACTGTAAATGGTTTGGTTTAACACCGCGTTGAACTGGTATTCGTTGCTGAAGGAGGCTTTGAAGCTGCGAGTCACCGTTTGCCCGGTGGCGGGATCCCGGGTG
>JAJRXE010000306.1 GCA_024276455.1 Calditrichota bacterium | reverse complement strand
TGATGCAAAAAGTAAATTAATTTTTAGGTGATCACCCGGAGGAGTGCTTTATCTGACGGGGTAAATTGCAAAAAAAGGGCGTCCAGTTAAAAGATGGACGCCCTTTCGTGGTTAGTAGAAATATTATTTGTACCCGAACAACATACTGTAAATAATCAGGAAAATCAGGATGATTCCGATGGAAAGGAAGGTAAAGCCAAAGATTTTGACCAGAAGCATTTTCTTGGGCGAAATCTCCTTTAACACTACCTTCTTTTTCAGCATTCCGCTTTTCTTGAGCTCCTCATATTCTTTCGGCCGGTCTAACTTGTATTCGTCCAGCGGCACTATCCCGGTAAAAATGACCGGGTCCATCGGGAAGGCCTCGGGACGAAGGTGTGTATTAAAGAAGTGAATGGTGAAAATGAAGCCGACTGCCAGCAATGCTTCGTCGCTGTGAATAATGGTTGCCACGTTTATGAACCATCCCGGTAAAAATTTAGTGAAGAATTCCGGGAACCAGAGCATTAGCCCGGACAACCCGATGACAAAGACACCCCAGAATACGGCAAAATAGTCGAATTTCTCCCAGTATGTCCAGCGTCCGTATTTGGGTCGTGGCCCAAGCCCGAAAAACCATTTGATGGTTCCGACAAAATCTTTAATATCCTTCTTGTTGAACATCATCGAGTCGGGGCCAATCAAAAGTTCTTTCCAGGAAATTCGTTTCTTAAATTTAATTCGAATCAGGGTGTAGATGTGGGCGAAGAAATAGCCAAACGTAATCACCGCTCCGATTCGATGAATGGTACCGGCTACCGCAACCCCGCCAAACAGGTCCGCCAAAAATTTGGCCCAGGCCATGTTGGAAAATTTCAACATCATGCCGGTCAAGGCTAAAAACATAAAGCTAATGATGACGAATAAATGCATGATCCGTTGAGGTAAACTGAACCGCTGAATGTAGTAACGCCGGTGTACCTCTTTCAGGCTTTTCTTCGCTTTTAATTGTTTGAATGAACGGGGCAACCAGAGTAAGGTGTGAATTCCAAAGAACGAGAAGACCCCGATGAGTAGAGAGGTCATGGCCCAGAAGGTGAAATGAAGAATGGGGTATTTCTTTTTATCGTGATGAGTAGCGTGGGTTAAATAACCGGTAAAGCGCCGGTTCGCATCCGGGTGACATTTTCGACAGGTTTCTACCACATTGTTGTAACCGACATGAGAATTCGGATCGTCCACCTTTAAGATGTCGTGAGCGCCGTGACAATCGGAACATTTAGCGGCTTTTAAATAACCCAGTTTGTAGGCCTTCCCGTGAATGGTCTGGAAGTAAGTTTTTGCCAAGTCCTGATGGCAGCTACCGCATTGATGGGTTACCTCAGTCAGGAATTTGTCCTGCGAGTGTTCCATGATGGTATGGGCAGAATGGCAATCCGTACAGGTGGGCAATTTTTCATTCGGGTTTTTGTCCGCTTTTAAGGGACTGTGGACACTTTTAACGAATTCGTTGTAAATCCCTTTGTGACAGGTGGCGCAGGTAGCCGGAATATTCTTGTGGTAAATTGAAGACCGCGGATTCTTGTGGTTCAAGATCAAATGGGTGTTGTGGCAGTCTGTGCACACCGCGCTGGGTAACAGCCCTTTTTTGATGAGTCCCTGTCCGTGCACACTGGTGGAATAATCCACGATCACATCGCCTTTAATCACGTCAGAAACATGCCCGGCTTTTCCGGTTTTCGCGTGACACTCGCCGCACAGTTTCGGAATGTTGGCTCGATAGGAAGGAGAAAGTTCATTCCGCGGCGAGAGCACATTGTGATCTCCGTGGCAGTCTGTACAGTAAGGAACGTTGGGATTTTTCTCCAGATAGGCCTTTCCGTGTTCACTCTGGAAATAATCTTCCGAAACCTGTGCGTGGCACTTCGAGCAATCGACCCGGCCGGCGGTTTCGCAGGGACGGTGCCGGGTCGGGTCAACATCGGAGTGACATTTCACGCAAGGAATGTTTTTGTGAACGGAATTTTGAATGGTATTTTTATCTACGTAAAGCGATTTGGTCTGGCCGTTGACAACCTTGTGGATGTCTTTTTTAGCATGACAGGCCAGACACTCCCGGTCGGAGGTTCGAATTACAATGTTCTGTTTGCTGATCGTGTGAGGTTGATGGCAGTCCGTACAGGCGGGAATTGCTCCCGGCTCTTTTTCCCACAATTCGCCTTTGATCACTTTCTTGTGTACTTCTTCAATTCGAGCATGACATTTGGTACAGGTCTTGGCGATGTTGTACACCGAAATAGTGGAACGGCGATCGGTGTGGGGAAGAATCAGGTGGTCTCCGTGACAATCGTTACAGGTAGCCGTCACAATCAAACCGCGTTTAAACAAACCTTCGCCGTGGATACTCTGAGAATAGTTCGAAAGAATGTCGTGTTCGGGAATGTTGTACACCCGCGCTACCGGCGCTCCCTCACGATGACATTTGCCGCATAAAATGGGGATGTTCATCTTATAAGTAGGCGATTCCGGTCGATCGGAGGGAATGACGTAATGGTAACCGTGGCATTCCGTGCAGGTGGGAGCGTACGGCGCTCCACGTCTTAAAAAGACTCCGTGAATGCTCTTGTTAAACTCTTCCTGAATTTGATCGTGGCACATTCCGCAATCGACTTTTTGCAGACGCTCCGGGTGGGGGAAATCTTCCACATCCGCGTCGGTGTGGCAATCCACGCAATCAAGATCGCTGTGGGCAGAGTTGTCGAATTTCTTTTCGTCCACATACAACGAAATGGTCCGTCCCTGGCGCTCGGTGGTTAATTCCTTGTCGGAATGGCACATCATGCAATCTTCTTTGCTCGCTGCAAACGATAATGTGAAAATAAGAATTTGTGTGAGTAAAATGACAATGTTCAGGAAACGCATGTTTTTTTACCCTTCAACTAAATGTGCTTAATCTTTTCTGTATGTTAAAGTAAAATAATTTGTTAAGTGAGTTTAATAGCCCCATTAATTATTAAAATCACATTGCATTTTAATATACATTTTTTAACAAAATTTGTCAATTCTTTTTTTACTTGTTAAATTCATATTTTAATGATTGAATGTTCATTGCCTATAAAAATGAAAGGGAATGAAAAATTATTACCGAACACTCCTGCCTCGTTTCTAATTGAGAAAAAGCGTTCCCTTGGCACATATCGAGGAATAAATATTTTTGATGAAAATCGTTGCGAATGCTGCTAAATTTGCCCTCATGTTTAATATTGAATTGGACAGTTAAACATGTTTCTAATTACAATTTTGGCGATTGCACTGGGGTTAGCGATGGATGCGCTGGCGGTAGCCATTACAACCGGTATTGTTTTACCAGATCTCACCCCCCGCCATTATTTCCGGTTGAGTTTCCATTTCGGTTTGTTTCAGGCAATCATGCCGGTTTTGGGGTGGTTTCTGGGACACACAATTGTTCATTTAATTGCTCCGTTCGACCACTGGATTGCTTTGATTTTACTGTCCCTGGTCGGCGGAAAAATGCTCCGAGATTCGTTCCAGGAAGAAACGCCTCAATGGTCCAACGATCCGACCCGCGGGACCCAATTAGTCGTCCTTTCTATTGCTACCAGTATCGATGCCTTTGCCGTGGGACTCTCGCTGGGGGTGATTGGCGTGAACATTCTGTTGCCGGCCATTGCCATTGGTCTGGTGACGGGAAGTTTAACTCTCTTGGGCATGAAAATCGGCGGATTTCTGGGACGGCGATTCGGAAAAAACGTGGAACGTCTTGGGGGGCTTCTGTTGATTGGAATTGGAATTAAAATCGTGCTGGAGCATCTTTATTTCTAATTCACAGCCAATAAAGTTCTCTTTTTAAACGAACTCCCCCTGCGTGGTTAACACAGGGGGAGTTCGGAAGGGATTTATTTTAGAGGTGTAATTTTTACCGTCTCAATCGAAAAGGGCAGCGAAATGTTCATCTTTTGCAAGGCTGTCTGAATTTGATTGTGCACCTCTTCGGGAGTAATGGGCCCACCGATGGCAATAATCGCTTTTTCCGGGTGGAAGTATGTTCGGGCGGCTTCCTGCACATCGTCGAGGGTAATGCGGATTATTCGGTCGGGATAGGTGTCAAAATCGTTCAGGGGTTTATTGTCCTCCACCAGTCCGGTAATTACCGCTTGAATGTCAAGTGGGGTTTCCACCACCATGGGCAGGGTTCCCAGAAAATACCTTTTGGCATCGTTTAACTCTGCTTCCGTTGCTCCTTCTTTTCGGAAGCGTTCAATTTCGTAGAGCGCCGAAATCAAAAGCTGGCCGGTATTTTGGGGCGCCGTTTGAGAGGCGATGAGAATCCAGCCGCCGTGATTGCGCAATTTTAGCTGGCTGGTGATTCCGTAGGTTAATCCCTGCTTGTCACGGATGTTGACCCCCAGGCGGGAAGTCAGGGAACTGCCTCCCAGAATGTAGTTGGCCATTTCCAGTTTGTCCACATCGGGGCTCTGGTTGTTAGGCATGCCGTGGGCAATTTTGACAGTCACCTGTTTATCTTCGTAATTGGTGTAAACCTTAATCTCCAGAGAGGTCAGTTTCTTTTGTTCCGGATAGGGAACCGGTTTAAAGGGAGTGGGATTTTTCCAGACCCCCAGATACTTTTCCAGCAATTCTTTTAAACGAGGCTGGCTGATGTCCCCAATAACGACCAGGGTGGTCAACTCCGGCCGGTAATAAATGCGGTGAAATCGTTTTAAATCGTCCACGGTAATCCGTTTCAGACCGTCGATGGTGGCAATCCGCCGGTAAGGATGCCCTTCGAAGATACGGTTCACAATGTAGCGACTGGTTTTCCAGCCGGTGCGTTTCTCGGCGTCTTTAAGCACTGCAATTCGGCGCTTTTTTAGACGTTCCAATTCATTTTCCGGGAAAGCCGGGTGCTGCAGCAGGTCGCTTCCAATGTCGGTCAGTGTGGGGAAGTTCTCTTTAATTGTTCCCCAGGAGAAATAAATGTTTTCGTCGCCGCGATGAAAATTGACTCCGGCCGCCATCATGGAAAGGGTGTCAATCAGCACCTGGTAGGGGAAACGTTGGCTGCCCTGTTTAATCATATCCGCGGTTAAATCGCCCACTCCAGGAAGCTCGTCGTTCATGGTGGCGTTGCCGATTTTAATAATTCCGTTTAGTTCAATGATCGGGAATGTATGGTCTTCGTAGAAGATGACCTGAATGCCGTTGGAAAGTTTGAACTCTTTCAATTTGGGCGCAATGGGGTTGGGCCGAATGAAGTCGTCCGGATTAAAAGGAACTTTTTCCTCCGGTTCACTTTTTATCTCATGTTCCGGGAGGGGATTGGCGGGAGCAGAGCTTTTGCGAGCGGCGGTGAGGGTCGCTTTCTCGGGTGCGGTGGTACTGTCCCCGGGGCTCAGGATTCCTTCGACATAGTATGTGAAGTTGAAATACTGCTTCATGACCCGTTGAATATCGTCTTTGGTGACCCGGTCAATCTGTTGCAACAGCGAGTCATAATAGGCGAAATTGCCCGCTTTTACTTCGTAATTTCCCAGTCGGGAAGCAACGTCCGCCACGGCCATGCTCATGTAAACACTATTCGTTTTGAAGCGGTTTTTAATTTTTCGCAGTTCTTTGCTGGTAACCGGCTCGTTCTTCATACGTTCAACTTCCTGGCGAAAGATGGCTTTAACGGTATCCAGACTGGTTTCCGGGTAGAGCTCGGCGAAGAAAGAAATGGGAGAGAGGTCTTGATTGTGCTGAACGCTGAGCCGTACCGAGCTGCACAAGCGGGTTCGAACCAGCTTTTTGTAAAGGCGAGAACTCCGCCCGGAAGCGAGAATTTGAGTGGCTAAATAGAGAACCGGATAATCCCGGCTGGTAAAGTCCACTCCCTGAAAGTAGGCAATGTACTTGCGGTTGGCCACCAGCACGGATTCTTTCTGCAACAGTTTCTTGGTGCGAATGGCCGGTTCCACAATGTGGCGCTGAGGAACCTCCGGACCTTTGGGAATTTTTCCAAAATATTTTTCTACTTTTTTCAACATTTCCCGGCTGTCGAAATCGCCTACCAGCACTAACACGGCATTATTGGGGGTGTAGTAGGTGCGGTAATAACGGTAGGCATCGTCGCGGGTAATATTGTTCAAATCGTTCATCCAGCCAATGATGGGCCAGTGGTAAGGATGGCTCATGTAAAACGTCGCACGTAACTCTTCCATGAGAATGGCTTCCGGAGAGTTTTCGATCCGCAAGCGCCGTTCTTCTTTAATGACTTCGATTTCCTTTTTGAATTCTTCCGGATCGAAAACGCAATTGTGCATCCGATCCGCTTCTATCTCCAGGGCAATGTCAATTTTGTTCTTCGGCATCTGCTCGAAGTAGCAAGTCAGATCGGTGGAGGTGAACGCATTAAACACCCCGGAGTTCCGTTTGATTAGTTTGGAGATCTTTCCGGTGGGAAATTTTTCGGTTCCCTTAAACATCATATGCTCTACCACATGAGAGATCCCGGTCTTTCCAACCTCCTCGTTCCGGGAACCGACCTTGTAATAAAGGCGGGAAATAATAATGGGAGCCTTGTGCATTTCTACCAAAATAACTTCCAGGCCATTTTTCAAGTAATAGCGCCTGGGTTCAAGCCTGTCCTGCGAAAAAGCCATGGTAAAGACCAGGAGCAGCAATAACCAGGAAAGGGTAAACTTTCGAACACGGGAAAAGTGAAAAATGATCATACAGATTCTCCTACTTTTAGTGATTTAATCACTTCATTAAACAGTTTTTCCCGGTATTTATTGCGCTGAAATTTTTTTTGCTCCCACGGACGCGGATACGGCCCGCCTTTGGAGATTGATTAAATTGCCACCCGGCTTAATGGACGCTAAAGTCCAGTGGCAGTTTCCACTTATTTTATTAGAAATTAAGAGGTTAGAGGTGAATTTCGGGTTTTCGAGGGCGAAGGTCTTCCGCTGAGTTGGGGAAAAGGGGAATAAAAAAGCCCCGCCGCGCCGGCGACGGGGCTACAAAAGGGAAGAAGCATATTACTTAACCAGAAGCATCTTCTTCACCAGGGTCTGGTTGCCCGCTTCCAAACGGTAGAAGTACACCCCGCTGGGTGACGCAAATCCAAAGTCGTTACGGCCGTCCCAGACCACCGTGTGCAATCCGGGCGCCATTTGCTGATCCACTAAAGTGCGCACTACCTGACCAAGCGTGTTGTATACGACCAGCTTCACGTGACTGGCCTGCGGAATATTAAAGCTGATGTTCGTAGTCGGGTTGAAAGGATTGGGATAATTCTGATTCAACAGGTAAGTGCTGGAAATCAGAGGCTTGCTGTCCACTCCGGTTTCCAATCCGTAGGCCAGGATGTAACCGTTCTGTGCTACCGCGACTCCCAGATTCTCGTCGATCCACAGCATCCGATGGATGTTCCAGGATTTCACTTCTTCGGGAACGTCCACCTGGGTCCAGGTTTCTCCGCCGTCGGTGGTTTTGTACATGGCGCCATCCTCACCGCAAATCCAGCCAACATCCGAACTGGTGAAAACCATGCTGTAAAGGTCGGGAGCATCATTGGGACTATTGACGTTCTCCAGCGTAAGATGTTCCGTCCAGGTGTCGCCGCGGTCGGTCGTTTTGTAAATAACACCGCTGGAAGCACAAATGTATCCGGTGGTGTCGTTGATAAACTGAATGCTGCGCAGGGTTTTAGTGCCCAGATCCACGACCTGGGTCCAGGTTGTGCCATCATCGGTGGTTTTATAAATCTCTCCGCTACTGGCAATCAGGATGGTGGTGGTGTCGTCCAGGAAAATACCGTCGTAAATTGTGTTTTTGAATCCCAGAGTGTCGCATACCCAGGTTTCGCCGCCGTCGGTTGTTTTGGCCACCACATTTTTCGAACCAAAAGCAATACCGTTCAGGTCGTCTTTGAACATGATTTTTTTGAAACGGAAGGTGCTTCCGGGGTAGAACTGGTCATTGGGAATGTAACGCCAGCTTTGCCCGCCATCGGTGGTCTTCAAAATGGTTCCACCCAGACCCACAATGAAACCAATGCTGTCGGTCACGAAGGTGATGTCTTCGATTCCATTCAGATAGGTGGTGTCGGGATTGGACGGGTAGGCCCAGCTCTGTCCGGCATCCTCCGTTACGGTTAATTCGCCGCCGGAGATGGTACCCACCATTAAGGTATTGGGGCGTGGGGCTTCCAGAGCCCAGAAGGAAACATTGGGCCAACCATTTTTCGGAACGAAGGTATTGCCACCGTCATCGGTGTAAAAGAAATGCCCGTAGGTGGCAAAAGTCAGAAATGCATCGGCAGATTCTGCTTTAATTCCATGCACTTTCGACGTGGTGGGGAGCTGAATCTCCGTCCAATTGGCTCCGCCATCGCCGGAATAGAATACCTTGCCATTGGAGCCGCCAACCCACACATGATCCGGATCAAGCATATCGATGGCATAGGGTTGGGTGTAAATGTCCTGACCATAAATGGTGGCCAGATGTTCCCAGGTAGCGCCGTAATCGGTACTCTTGAAAACGTTGCCGGTGTAACCGCCCAGGTAGGCCGTACCGCCCGGTTCACCCGTGCACACGTAAAGACGCGTACTGATTCCGGCCGGGAAGGGAGCAAACGTTACGTTCCAGTTGGCGCCCCCGTCACTGCTGTAGAAAACTTCCCCGCCGGTGGACGTGCTGACAACCATTACGTGATTTTCATCGAAGGCGTAAACATCGACAAAGTCAGGTGATTTGGTCTTCGGATCCTTCGGACTCAGTACCGCCGTCCAGGTGTTGCCGCCATCGGTGGTTTTTAATATCGTGCTGTCGGCACCGGCAATGTACACAATGTTCTCATTCAGGGCGAAAACCCCTTTCAAAGTCTTCGAGGTGATCGTATCATTCGTTTGCACTTCCCAGCTTGCTCCGCCGTCACTGGTTTTTAAGATGGTCCCTTTGGAACCAACTACCCAACCGGTGGTGCTGTTCACAAAAAATACATCATACAGGCTGGCACCGAGGGTGTCGCTATTCATCAGGACTTCCCAGGTGCCTCCCCCGTCAGTGGTGTGGAGAATCACCGATTTCGAACTGATGGTGCCCACTAACCAACCTTCGTTAGTATCCAGGAAATAAACATGATCCCGGGAATAAATTAGCGGCTGTGCCGGCCCTTTAACAACCTCCCAGCTGCTTTGTCCCCAACTGGTAAACACGATCCCGAGTAGTAAGGTGATGAGTAATACCTGTTTCATAAGGATTCCTCCTTGTTTTGGGTGTAGTGTTAAATCCAATTAAAAGATAAAAAATTTTACCCACAAATTCAAAATCCAATTCTGGCGACTTTGAAATTCCCAGGCAGATTGGTCCGAAAGAGTCTGCCGGAATTGGATACTGGCGGTGAATTCGAGTAAGGGATAATAATGGTACACATAGTTAACTCCTTGTAAAAATGAACCGGTTTGGTTTTGGTAATAATCCCACCGTTGAGTAAACAAAATGTCGAAAAATTCGGAGTAACGATTGGCGGTGCGCCTGATGTCGTAGGTGAAAATGCGAGTGAGGCCGGACCAGAGTCGAATTTCCTGGCGATTGCTGAAAAAAGCGCTACCGCCTGCTCGGAGAATAAGACGCAGATGGCGGTATTGAAAGTAATTGGCGGTCATTAAATCCTGGTATTGCATCCAGCCCTGTTCCGCGCCCAGGTCAAGAAAGAGGCGGGTGCGGTTGGGGTAGCGGTAGCGGATGCTTCCTACCAATTGCTGAACAAACGCCTGCTGTTGCAGAATCCGAAATGCAAATTCCGGATGATCAGCTGTAAAATCGTCGAATTGATTGGCGTAGGTGAAGCGGAATTGCATTTTGCGGGAAGGAAGTTGGTGTAACACCAGTTTGACCCGTCCCTGTAACCAGCGGAACTGGCCCTGCGGAATCGGTTGGGAACCCCCGTCCTGAATGTTGCCCAGACTGTGGGTTCCCTCCACGCCCATCAGGAGCTGCCAGTGGGAGCCAATTGGGCGGCTAAGGTGGAATCCGATTTCCTGACCGTGGTAATTCACCTGGCGCTCTTCGCTGGTTTTTCCGGTTAAAATCATGGGTAAATCGCTAAAGCGAAATTTGTACAGCACGGGAGTAAGGTTTTGATCCAGATTGTAGCGGGTAATTTTGACGATTTCCTGTTCGTCAAAATAGCGTCCCTGCAGGCCGAATTGCCAGTGTTTTAATTGCATCTGGAATCCAAGCCGGACGTGAATGTCGCGGTGGTTGGTTTCTGGCTTGGGAAAATTCTGTTTCAGGGCTTTGTCCACGTTGTAGTACATTCCCAGACCGGTTGTCATTTGGCGGTTCAACCGGTGGGCCCACTCGCCCGACCAGTACAACCCGTTTAATTCGAATCGCCCCGTGGAGCTGTCGGCTAAAAGAAAGGGAACCCAGTCCACCCGGCGACTCTGGTGAAGCCATTTAACGGAAGTGTCCACTCGCCGGTGGTAGCCAAAGTACCCTTTGAAAAGGTCCTTTTCCGAAAGCGGTTTGGTGATCTGCACCGCGTAATCCTGATTATTTACAATGCCCGGGTCGAAGGGGCGGCGGTATTCGCCGGTGGTGTAAGCGAGCCGGTTGCCAAAAAGCAATTCCTGACTGTTCCGATCGTTAAACAACCCGGCAATATTGCTGAATTGACGGTAGAAGTTAGCTCCGTAAAAAAGCGAATCCATTAAGAACGGCTGGTGGTTAAGAGTCACTTCCGGACTAAATACCACCCACGGTTGAGCCAGTAAGCCGCTTACCAGGCCGAGGAGTAAAACCATGTTCGTGACTATTTTTCGCATTAACGGTCCTCCGGGTCAATCCAGCCGGGGGTTCTCTGTTTCGCCACTTTAAAATCGATACTGCTGTTGTTATTGTCCGTAAGAATGATCTGGCCGTTCACAATCTTAAAAATTTTCCGGATGATCGATTTCCCACTGTACATGGCCAATCCGCCGGTAATTCCGGCATCCAGTTCATCGGGAAGGTACTTGTATTCGTAATTGGTTAAATCTTCTTTGTACTCCAGGGCATCCACCACCCGTTTAATGGGAATCAGGATGTGACCGCGCGAGTCATATTTTAAGGTGTCTTCCGGTTCCAATTTGGCCAGGATCAAGGCGTCGTTCATCACCGAGTAAAGATAGTCGAAGCCGTACTCGTGATGAATCTGAATCATGTTCGGGACATTGGGATTGTCCACATCGTTGGAGAGGGGATTGTAGTATTCAAAATCCGCCTGGCTCAAGTCGATGCTGTTGGCCGAAATCTCGGTGTGGTCGATGGCGTCCTGCGCGATGACGATCATCTCGCCCGGTTCAACCGGGTAGTCGTTGCCGGTGCCCGGAAATTGGTAGAGGTGTTCGCAGTGAACGTATTCCGGATCGTCCCGATAGCCGTAGATGGCGTCGCCAATCACGTAGCCGTCGATGTAAACGGTGGAAGCGGAATTGTTGTAAATTTCGGTGAATTGATCGTGGTAGTAAAATCCGGGAGGCGGTTTTGCGCCGTTGTAGTACAACTCACTGAAAACAAAGGGGGAACGAGCCACCGGTTTCAATGTAACCGAGAAGGAATCGCCGGGTTGAGCGAGTTGCACGGCGGCTGCACTGGCAACTAACACCTGCTCTTGTTTGATTCCCAGGTACTTCAGAACGGTATCTTCCGGGTAAATTTTCCGGACACTGCTGTTGTACAGGTCGGGAATGAGTCCCTCAAAAGCGGCAATGCCTCTTCCATCCGTAACGGCCTGGTAGTCCAGGCGGTAGTGGACGGCGTGGAGCTCGACGGTGGCACCGGGAACGGTCTGCTGTCCGTGGATCCCTTCGGTCACGAAACTGGTGTCCACTACCCGCACGGTGGTGCGAAATTGGACGGTGGCGGGTTGGTTAATATCTTCCGCGCAGCCCCACCAGAGGCTGAACAGCGCCATTATTAACCATCCGTTTTGAAAAAACCGTTTCAAATGCCCGGTCTCCCTCTTAATATTTTTGCAAGAAACGCACGAAATCGTCCACCACCATGCTCATTTCGATTCCGTAAAAAATCTCCGGATTGCGGCGAACATAAGAGCGCGATCCGGCCGGTACCCGGATCCGCTGGTAGAGCGGGCGGTCGTTCAGCAGGTTGTTAACGAAAAACGACACCTCCGCCCCGGGCCAGAGCCCTTTGGTGACTCGCAAATTTATTAGCCAAAGATTCGGTTTGCTTTCCGTCCGGTACATGTAATCTTCGTAGGTGCGCCGTAGACCGCTGTATTGAGGATCGTTGCGCTCGCTTTCCGGAATCAAGACCCGCTGTCCGTCCAGCTGGTAATATCCGACCGCAGCGGAATCTTCCAGACCCATTAACTGATCCCGTTCTCTGACAATTTGCTGAATGGCCAGCGTAAACCAGAGTCCCAGCGGTTTGGCGACTGTGTCGAAGCGGTAGTGAATAATAAATCGATCGGACCAGCTGGAGGTGGGTTTCCAGAAAGGGAGCACCGTTTCGTTCAGGTACGGATCGCTGCGCGGCGTAATTGCGTACTGGAAGTAATTTTCCTGGTACCAGCCCCTGGTGTAATGGTAGGCGGCATCAATCCGCACCGAGGTGTTCCAATAGGGAAGTTTTTTTGTGGACAGGGAAAATTCCACTCCCCGGGAAAGCGATTCCACCGAATTCTGAGCCGTGGTGTAGCGCAGGAGCAGGGTGTCTTTGGGAATGGCGGTGCCGCCTTCCGGCCAATCTGGGCGACTGTACCGCTGGAAGGACACCGGAATCACATTGGAGAGGTTAAATCCGTTGTGAAGTCGTTCGTGGAAAGCAGTGACGGAAAAACCCAGCCAACCGATGCGCTGGTCGAAACTAACTTCCCATTTGTCCTGTACCGCGGCGCGCAGATTCTCGTTGCTGCGGTCGAAAATGTAGGTGGTTACCAGAGCAAAGCGATTGTCCGGATTGTTCACATCGTAGTACATGGAATCGACAATGTCGAAATAGGCCGGATTGGGGTAAATCATGCTCAAAGGCGGAATTTTCGCCGTCTTGCCGTATCCCATTCGCAGCTGGCTTTGGGAGGACAGGTAAAACACCAGGTTTAAGCGGGGACTCAGATAATTCCCGTGGTGGGATTGCAGCGGAAATTTTCCTGTCTTGAGCTGGCCCCAGTCGAGCCGGTAGGGATCAAACAGATCGTAGCGTAAACCAAGCTGAAAGGTAAAATCTTTCCAGAAGTGCCCGGTGATTTCGTCCTGCAGGTAAACGGTTAGCTGGGTGAGCGCCGGAATGCTGCTGTAACGGCGGGGCCGATCTCCTTCGTTAGCCGTGCTGCGGGGCGGGAAGCGGGGATCGAACTGTCGACCCGGTCCGTGGTTGAACTCGTGTTGTACCCGGGCTCCCAGCATCCACTGGTGCAGGGTGCCCCATTTTTGAAAAGCCGATTGGTACTCCAGCCGTCCCAGCAGATTCCAGGCGCGTCCTTTTACCCGCAATTCCGTCGGGTAAACGCTCACAAAGTAGCCCTCCTGGGTGCCCTCGGTCATGCGATCGCTAATAATTCCCAGGTCCCGGCTCACGATGCTTTTGTAGTACGAATTTTCACGGTCTAAATTGGCCGAGAAGAGCGCTTCGAAGTGGCGCTGAGTATTCCAGCGGTAGAGGAATTGACTGTTCCAGCGCAGGGTGTAACTGCGGTTGTTGCGTTCGGTCTGGGTAATATCGCCCTCCCTGACTTCCTGTTCGTCGAAGATTCGGGAAAAGTAAAAGCGGTTGAGCCACTGCATTTTGCGGGCCCGGAAATAACTGCGGAGGTTAAGCTGGCCGGCCAGCCGTTCGTAATAATCGCCGGGCACCCGAATGTTGCGCTGACTGCGGGCGTAATTCAGGAAGAAGTTGCTTTCGGTACTCTTCCAGCGGTAACCGCCGTTCACATTGAATTCTTTGTTACGTGGGTTGTATTTGTATTTTGCCCGAAAGGGGAAATAGCCGGTCTGGGTATGTACCACCACCGTTCCGGCGGTCAGGTCGCCGTAACGGACCGAAGGGATGCCGCGGATGATTTCCACCGATTCAATGTTTTCCGCCGGAATGCGCCGTAAATCGACCCCGGAGTTCACCGTTACCCGATAGTCTGCCCCGGTATTGAGTCGGGTGTCCAGTTGCAAATTCGCATTGTTCGAAATGGGCACCCCG
Source organism: Calditrichota bacterium (assembly GCA_024276455.1). Classification (GTDB taxonomy): domain Bacteria; phylum Calditrichota; class Calditrichia; order RBG-13-44-9; family RBG-13-44-9; genus JAJRXE01. Next base: position 29 of record JAJRXE010000306.1, on the reverse strand, counting down.
TCGATGATGATCTGGGTACCGAGCGCGGC
>JAJRXE010000305.1 GCA_024276455.1 Calditrichota bacterium | reverse complement strand
TATTCTGGTTCTTTAAAATGGAAGAAAGCAGTTTCTCCCGTTGTACCGGCACCACGCCCACCTCTTCGCACACCAGACCGGCGGCGTAATTGGAAAGAGTAACCGCCTCTTTAATGGAAGCACCCCCGCACAATCCGTAAGTAAGGGTGGCGATGACCGTGTCGCCCGCACCGGACACATCGGCCACTTTGCGGGCGCGGGTCCCGATGAAAGAGATGTCGCCGTTCTTCTCGAACAACGCCATGCCCTGCGATCCGCGGGTAATCAGCACCGCTTCGCCTTCCAGCTCCTGCAGCAGTTTCTTGCCGGCGGCAATCACGTCCGCTTCGCTGCGAATGGGGGTGGCTAACGCCGCTTCGGTTTCTTTAGTATTGGGTTTAAATACGGTCACATTTTTAAAGCGCAGAAAGTTCTCGAATTTTGGATCGACCGTGACGAACTTATTTGCCTGGCGGGCCAGAGGAATCACCTGTTCAATCAAAGAGGGAATCACCACTCCCTTGTTGTAATCCTGTATGATGATGGCGTCGATCTCGTCCAGGTATTTTTCAATAATTCGAACAATTTTCTTCACCGCTTTTTCGTCCAGCGGGACGGTCGATTCTTTGTCCACCCGGGCAATATGCTGATTGTTGCCAATGATGCGCGTTTTTACTGTGGTGGGACGGTCGGGGAGTTCAACAATCCCATCCTGGGGCAGGTTGTTCTCTTCCAGCATGCGACGAAAAATAGTTCCCATCCGATCTTTTCCCACTACGCCCACCAGAATGGGAATGGCCTGGAGTCCCATCAGGTTGTAGGCCACATTGGCTGCCCCACCAAAGCGGATTTGCTCGGTGGAAATGTTGATGATGGGCACCGGTGCTTCCGGAGAAATCCGGGTGACCTCGCCCCACAGGTACTCGTCCACCATCAGGTCGCCCAGAACGATGATTTTTTTGCCCTCGGCTTGATGGGAAATTTCGTTTAACCGCCTTTCCGTAAATTTAATCAAGCGCGTGCTCCTTGACTTTTCGTGGCTAATTTGACCAGGAAATTAATAAAGGAATCCTTCATCGAGCTCACTATTAAAAGAATAATCAGCAGGGGAAAACCTGTGAAATAAATAAAGCGGGTAAACGAAGGTACCCAGGAATAGTTTAATAACGGAACAAAAGAAATTAGAATGAAGCAAAGCACCACGTAGTATTCCACAATTCGAGACACCACCTTGTAATACTGCAAGATCCGGTCTCTTATTTTTTGTTGTTTCGATTGGATTTGTGAATGGTGTTTTTCCGGAGACGGTTTCTTCTTTTCTTTCTTTTTACTCATTTTCTTCCTCGTTAGTAACCCGTTGGATATCCGTTACCTCTGGAATCGGAGCAAAGTTCCCAATGGTTTTTGTTTCGCCAGATAGCCTGGACGTCGCCCATGGAATTTCGTTTTACCAATTGGTAACCCCATTGTTCCAGAGTGTTTAAAGTTTTTCTTTCGAACCGATCTTTTTCGTAAAAAATGTGGTCCGGTAACCACTGGTGGTGAAAACGTCCGGCTTCAACGGCTTCCTGTAACGGTAAACCGTAGTCAATTTTGTTAATCAATACCTGGAGAACCGTGGTAATAATGGTGGGACCGCCCGGGGAACCCAGCACGCCCACCAGCTTACCCTGGCGAGTGACGATGGTGGGGGTCATGGAGCTGAGCATGCGTTTACCGGGCGCAATGCTGTTTGCCTCTCCCTGGACCAGTCCGTACATGTTTGGTGAGCCGGGTTTGGCGGTAAAGTCGTCCATCTCGTTGTTCAACAGAATGCCGGATTGAATGGTGGTCAAATGACTGCCGTAACTATCGTTCAGGGTGTAGGTCACGGAGACGGCGTTGCCTTCCGCGTCCAGCACGGAGAAATGGGTGGTCTCTGTGCTTTCGGGGGGAAGCAGCAATTTTTCGGGCGAAATGTCGCTGGCCGGAGTTGGGTGTCCGATTCGGAGGCCGGAAAAAATTTGCCGGGCTAGTTGGGGATCCAGTAGTTGTTGCAGAGGAATGGCCACGAAATCCGGGTCGCC
>JAJRXE010000304.1 GCA_024276455.1 Calditrichota bacterium | reverse complement strand
TGAACATTTGAAAAAACTGTTCGACAAATATTTTCGGGTACCGAAAGACCAGCAGAACTATCGGGGATTTGGACTGGGGCTTTACATCTGCCGCATCATCGTTAAATTCCACCAGGGACACATCTGGGCAAAGAACAATGAATCGGGTGGGCTGACCATTTCTTTCTCTCTGCCCTTTGCGGACGTATCCGAAGAATAGTGCTGGAATTTGAGCGGGTTTAGATTCCATCCGTCTCTGCGTCCGCTTCAGGGGGTAACCGTTTTTCGCCTTTTCAATCGCATGCACCCCCCTGAACCAGGCAGAAACCGCCTTCCATTTTACCCATCGAAACGGTGGTGAGTAGAATTCAGTCCATGCGGCCTTCTCAGTGGTTCGACCGCCTGATTGGGATTCAATCTGCAGCTATCTCCCGATTTCAGAAACGCGGGGATGAAGGAGAAAATTTCAAATTATTTCAAACTGGCATTTTAAAAATTTCTCTCCTATTTTTTAAAGAAATGTTTGCAAAGGAGAACCAAATTGGAATCCAAGGACATTATCTGGAGAATCGACGATCGTCTGATTCACGGTCAAATCATCGTGGGCTGGTGCAGCCAACTGCCCATTAAAAAATTAATCGTTTGCGACGACGAAATTGCCACCACCGACTGGGAGAAGGAACTGCTGTTAATGGCCGCCCCCTCTGATCTGGAAACCGACTGCCTGACCGTTGCCCAGATGGCTCAACAATTACCCCACTGTGTACCTTCCAAAGGAATTTTAATGGTGCTGGTAAAGGGTCCGCAGGAGATTCAACACCTGTTGGACGCCGGGGTAAAACTGGAGCAGGTCAATGTGGGAGGCGTCCATTATAAAGATGGACGGAAAGAATATCTCCCTTATCTGTTTTTATCCGATGAAGAGGTAGCCCTGTTTGAGAAATTGATGGCTCAGGGAGTAAAATTCGAATGCCGGGATTTACCGAACTCCCCCTCGCACGATCTGGCTAAAGTGTTGCGGAGGAAAAAATGATTGAAATTGTGACCCGCGAAATCCAGCTGGAAACGGAAGGTTTTACTGACATCATTGACATTACCCCGCAGGTGGGCTCAATTTTGCGTGAGAGCGGCCTGCAGGAAGGGCAGGTTACCATTTTCGTTCCCGGGAGCACCGGCGCATTAACCACCATTGAATACGAACCGGGACTGTTGCGGGATCTGCCGGAATTTCTGGAACAGATTATTCCCATGCACCGCTCTTATCACCATGACAACACCTGGCACGACGGCAACGGCTACGCCCATCTGAGGGCGGCGCTCCTCAAACCTTCGCTCACAGTGCCTTTTGTTGCCGGACAAATGACCCTGGGAACCTGGCAACAAATTATTTTCATTGATTTTGACAATCGGAAGAGAAGACGGAAACTAATAGTTCAACTAATAGGCAAGAAATAAACGGTACAACGCCCCGGTTGCCGATACGGCAAAATACCGATTGTTAATGGGCTTGCTTTTTGAAATAAGCTTCGCGAAACTTTTCGGCGTAACCTTCCGCAAACCAGGTTAAAACCACCTGCTCCAGCGAGAGCTTCTGCTTGTTTCGGCGATTCAAATCGTTGTACAAATTGTGGATGGCTTTTAACTGCTCCTGATAATACTGATTCATTGCTTTCATCTCACCACCTAATTAATTATGAGTTCTTCCAGCACATATTCTTTGTTTTTTTCTTTTTTCTGCTTGGTGCGGACTACCGCCTGGGAAAACCAGAGCGCCAACGCCTCCGATAGAGTCAGGTAGCGCTTTAACTCTTTCGACTTCTTTTCCCGGTAATCTAAAAAACGCTTCATATTCTCTTTGGGGGCAATCATGGAACGTCTCCACTGTTTTTTGTTAAATAATTACAACAACTATGCCAATATTTATTTGAGTAAATCGCCCTTTGTGAGAACAAAATCTAACCCACTGTTTTTTATATAATTAACAACTATTCTTAAATTCGTGCGTTTGAAATAGTGTCGGATTTTTCAATTTTCAACTGTCGAATTTTCGGTAATTTTTGTTAAAATTTTGCGCAACACGGGCAAACCGGAAACTCCGTTTTTCCCGGAAAAAGCCTCTTCTTCCACCCCTGGAAAAGTTAAGTGATTTTACTAAAGTTTACCCGAAACCATCCGACTGATATAATGAATCGGTAAAATGATATTTCCAACTTTTCGGGAACCGACACCATTGTTCCTGCGTAATTAAAGTGACTTAAGTAGCAAAATCATTCTCCTACTATTTACTTATTACTTACCGCGCCCAAAGGAAAGAAATAAACAGGGATGTTCCCACCGCAAACCTGAAGGAGGTGTGTGGATGAGAGCTGACGAATGGATTAATCTGCGAAGTTTTTCCCATCAACAATTTAGCAGCGCCCAAAAACTCCTCTCGTTAAAAGAAATTCAAGGATACACCATCAGCTTATGCTTACCTGCCCTGAACGAAGCCAAAACCATTGGAAAAATTATTTCAACCTTTAAAAAAGAACTTCAAGATCGCGTCCCCCTCCTGGACGAAATCATTCTCATTGACAGCGGTTCCACCGACGGCACCCAGGAAATTGCCCGCAAAAAAGGGATTCCCGTTTTCCAGAGTAGCGAGATATTGCCGGAAATGGGGAATTACCGCGGCAAGGGGGAAAATCTCTGGAAAAGCCTCTACGTTTCCAACGGCGACATTATCATCTGGCTGGACACCGACATTAAAAACATCCATCCCCGTTTCGTCCTGGGCTTATTGGGACCACTCCTTTACCATCGGGAAGTTTGCTTTGTAAAAGGGTACTACCGGCGGCCTTTGCAGGTTGGTCGCAAACTCTCTCCCACCGGGGGTGGGCGAGTCACCGAAATCCTGGTTAAACCATTTTTCAATCTGCTCTTTCCGGAACTGGCGCTGTTTAATCAACCGCTTTCCGGAGAATATGCCGGTCGGCGAGAATTACTGGAACGGGTGCCCTTTTTTACCGGCTATGGGGTAGAAACCGGCTTGCTCATCGACATTGAACAACGGTTCGGACTCTCTTGCATGGCGCAGGTGGATCTGGATGTGCGGGTTCATCGCAATCAGGATTTGCAGGCGCTGCGCCGCATGGCTTTCGGGATTTTGCGGGTGCTGCTGACCCGGGCTGAGCAGCAGGGTAAAATTCTGCTCATGAACGAAATCGAAAATCAGTTGATTTCGGTTTTCAAGGATGAATTCCAGCAATTCCGGATTGAAATAAACGAGATTACCGAAATCGAACGGCCGCCCACGATTACCATTTCCCGCTACCAGAAAAGGCGTAAACTTAGCGACGAAGACCTCATTTTACTGGAAGACATCCAGAAACAGCGCAATTATTCGTTTGTTTCTTTAAGCCGTTTGCTCAGCCGGCGACTCATTATTCTGGAAGGTGGCGCCACCGAAAAAGAAGAAGCCTTACGGGAAATTTCCCAGCGCATTGTGGAAACTCGGCTGTGCCAGGACTACCCCAAATTGATTCACGAATTCTTCAAACGCGAAAATACCCTGAGTACCGGCATCGGCTCCGGTGTGGCGATTCCTCACATTACCCTCCCGGAACTAAAGCAATTCCGCATTATCGTGTACCGCAGCCGTCCCGGGGTGCGCTTCGATTCGCTGGACGGGCAACCGGTTCACCTGATTTTCGCGGTGATTGGGCCTTCCACCCGACGCAATTACTACTTGCAGATTCTGGCCAATCTTTCCAACATTCTTAAAGATTCCGAAGTTCGTAACCTGTTGCTGAAAGCTCAGGATGCGCGGGAATTTGTCTCCATTTTCCGCAAAGTGGAAGTGATGAAACGTTTCCAACGCGAATTGCGCATGATTGAGGCCTGACAGACTCTGTTAAACAAAAACGGAGATGGGTGGGAGGGGTTTACAACCGGACAGACATTTTACTACTTCTCGTCATTGCATTTTTAAATCTGCTCGAGAGGAAAAAATACGGCTAGTTTTTTACTTCAAAACTAATTTTGACTTCATTTCCGACTCTGCAAAGAAGAGGAACCTTTCAAGGAACGGAGCGACAGTTCCCGGCGAAAGAATTCCTTGATCGGTTCAATATCGGATTCCAGCGCCCCGGTAAGGGGGCCGGCATACAAAACCCGGCCTTCGTCCAGAAAAACGACGCGGTCTGCCAGGCGCAAAATGCTGGGCACCTCGTGGGTCACCAGGAGGATGGTCATCCCTAAGCCATGTTTCAATCGCAAAAACAGTTCATCCAGCGCCGAAAGGGTTACCGGATCCAATCCGGCAGACGGTTCATCGGCAAACAGGATGGGAGGATCGAGCGCAATAGCCCGGGCGAGGGCAGCCCGCTTTCGCATGCCTCCGGAAAGTTGAGTCGGGTACAAATCGGCGGCATTTTCCAGTTCCACCAGATGCAGTTTCAAACGGACCAGGTAGTCGATGATGGACGCGGGCAAGTGGGTATTCTGTTCCAACGGAATAGCAACGTTCTCGGCTACCGTCAGGGAATTCAGCAACGCTCCGTTTTGAAACAGCACTCCGATTCGCAAGGCGAACTGATGGTAGTCGTCCTCTTCGATGCCCGCCAGGGAAAAGTTCATCACCTCCACCCGCCCCTGCCGCACGGGGTACAGACCGATTAAATGCTTCAGTAAGGTGGTTTTCCCACACCCGCTGCGCCCCAGAATAACGGTAATCTCATTGGAAAATGCCTGAAAACTCACCTCTCTCAGAATAATCCGCTTGCCAAAATGGGCGCTGAGATTCTCCACCCGAATTACGGCTTCTTTGTTTTGCTTTTCCGCATTCATTCTCAATCGAAGTAAAAGAGTAAACCCAACATGCTATCCGCAAAAATGACCAGGAAGATGGCGGTGACAACCGAAGCGGTGGTCACCCGTCCTACTCCTTCGGACCCGCCTTTCACCCGAAAACCGTGAAAACTGCCGGTCAGCACAATCAGTCCGGCAAAAATAATGCTTTTAATAAAACCGGTCAGTAGATCCCGAAAAAGGAGCACATTTTCCATGCGATTAAAGAAAATAGAAAAATTAATATCGAGATAGATATTCGCAATAATGGCACCGCCAAAAATGCCCACCACATCGGCCAGGAACGTTAATAAAGGCAGGGTAACAATCATGGCGTGCATTTTCGGCACCACAATGTAGCGCAGGGGATTCAGCGCCATGGTTTTCAGGGCGTCCACTTCCTCGGTCACAACCATGGTGGCAATTTCGGAAGCGATGGAAGAGCCGCTGCGGCCGGCGACAATAATAGCGGTCAACAGAGGTCCCATCTCGCGCGTCATGCTAATGACAATGAGATCGACCACATAAATATTTGCGCCAAATTGGCGGAGCTGAGCGGCGGACTGCAGGGCCAGCACCAGCCCGATGAGAAGGGAGATCAATCCGATGATGGGAATGGCATTGGCGCCCATCAACACTCCCTGATGGTAGAATTCGCCTTTCCGGCGGTGACGGGAATGAAACAGGTCCACCACCGACCAATAAAACACATCCGCCATCAGGTAAAAGAACTGGGGAACGCTCTCCTGGAAAATCCGGTAAACCTGGTCGCCGAAATCCGCCAGCCACTCTCCCCGGAGAACACCTCTTCTCTCTTTTTGGGAAGGGAGGGAGAAGTTTTCCAGCACTTTTTTCAAATGGGCGGGTATTTGCACCAGGGTTACTTCCTGCACCTGCGACGGTAGAAACACTCTCAGCAAATTTAAAAAAGCCACCCCCACACTGTCCAGATATTCCACCCCCTGCAAATTCACCTGCAAGCGGGGACGGGCAAACTGTCTCAACTCTTTTTCCAAGCGGGTCCGGTGCTGCTCCAGCGTCTGAAGATCCAGGCGGCCCCGCAGGTGCAGCTCTTCGCCCCGGAATTCCCAGGACAATTTGCCGGTGGGAGCAGATTTTAAATCGGAGAATGACATGGTTTCATTCTTTCAATTTGATTAAATAGTGGGCAATCTGGCTGTAAAAGGCGGATAGTTCCTCCTGTAAAATGGTGGCAATAGCCCCGGTGAATTCATTAATGTTGCGTTTGCGCAGAAGAATTTTCCGGTCGAATTGGTGAACGACCTCAACCGCGCCGGTTTCCAGATTAATTAAACGCAGTTTCATCTTCAAATGGGCATATCCCCGATCCTTCACCGGAATGAATTCCAGCGCCCGGATTTCACTGCGGATTCGGTACTGGGGACGCAAATCCCAGCTTCCCACTTCGACCCGATTAAACAAGCGGGCGTCTTCCAGGGTGTACCGCAGGATTTCGGTAAATGCATTGGAGGGGGTAGTCACCCAGTGGTGGTGAAGGAAATACTGAATTTCGAACGAATCGGAACGCAGGACAATGCGAGGCGAATTGTATGGAGACGCCACCTCCACCGGTTCAATTTCGCACACCCGCCGCGAAACCGGCCGTTCATCGGAGGCAAGGTTGATCGTCACCCGAGGCACATCAATCCAGTAGTATTTACGAACCACCGTTTTGCGGGAACACCCCACAGTTACCAGAAACATGGCGAGAAAAAACCACCAAATATATCGAGCCATTTATTTCTCCAGAATTTTATCGGGTGCATTTTTAAACTTCGTACCACGGATTAGAATCGAGGGATCCTGATTAATCAGTTCGGATGTTTCCATCAAGTTGGTCAGCGCCTCGTCTAATTTGGACATGCTGCGATTAAACGATTCGCTTCCCCGGGCCAGATCGTAGTCCACCCGCGAGAGGATATTATTTGTTCGCTGCACCAATTCGCCCAGTCCGTCAATGAGTTGCAGGATATTGGCTTTTTTTAACTTGCGAGAAATTTCCTGGGCACCGGCAAGAATCTCGTGCAGGGTATCGCCGGCCACAATTGCATTAATGGCCGCCACGGTTTGATTCAATTGTTCGGCCACGCTGTCTAATTTACTGCCCACCCGGTTAGTCCATTCCAGGGTAGCCGCCAGATTCGCCCGGTTTTCCGTAACCACCAGATCAATATTCTGAAACGTGCGGGAAACATGGTCCGCCATCACCAACAAGCGGTCTAATTTCCCGTTTGCCGTAAATGCGTTCAAATTGTTCAACAGCAACTCAATTTTGTTGGCAATCACCTCCGCTTTCCCGGTAATCTGTTCGGTAATGGACGTACCGGCAGGAATGTATTCCCCCGGCTTTAGCAGGGGCGTCTTTTCCGTTCCGCCCCGAATCTCCACCATCTTTAAACCGGTGATTCCCACATTGACCAGATCGGCCCGGGAATCCGCTTTAATCGGCGTTCCCCTGTTCACTGCCACCTTCAGAATAATCCGGTTCACATGCTCCGGATCAATCCGGATATCCTCCACCGTACCGATGCGTAGTCCAAGATATTTGACCGGACTTCCAATTTCCAGACCGCTCACCGACACATTCTCGTACGCAATGTAGTAGATATCTTTCTTTTTCAGGAAACGCTGGCTGGTAACCACCGCTAATAACCCAATTAACGTAAGGGTAGTAATAATGATGAAAATAGCAAAGCGGACTTTCTGTGCGTGGGTTCGCATACCATTCACTCCCCATCTGGGTTTTTCATTCTTTGCAATTTAAGGTGAATCGTTTCTCATGGCAAAACAATTTCCAGCGCCGTGCAAAAATTCTCTTTCCCAAAAATTAAATGTGGTAACGAGCTTTTCGGAGAACGGTAATGAGTTCAGCCGCTTTTTCAAAATCCCTCAATGTGAATCCCAGCCGGGGATTCAGAGCGATGGGTTTTCCGCGCCGCAGATCCTCCACACTCACCCAGGCGTAAGCGCTGTGTTCGGCGGAAAGGCGCAAATTTCCGCCAACGATTCGCCCCAGATAGTCAATCGAGAGCAGTGGTTGGCCGTTCCAATCGCCAAACCAGGTATTCACTGGGGCGACCACGTCAATTTCCAGACCGGTTTCTTCAAGCACTTCCCGTTTCAAGCCGGCTTCCGGGGGTTCATTGCGATTTAGATGCCCACCCGGGGGAGCCCAAATGTAAGGGTAGGTATTGCGCTTCAACAATAAAAATTTGTCGCCTTGCACCAGGTAAGCAATCACGGCGACCCGATGAGTAAAATATGCTGCTTCCATGGTTTCCTGGGAGCAATTAGGTTTCTTCTACCATGTCAAACGCCCGACGGACAGCCAGGGGAATGGGAATGGGTTTTCCTGCTAAATTGGTAAATACCCAGGTAACCCGGGCATCCGCCACCAGGCGCTGGTCTTCTTCCCGAAAAATTTGTTGCACAAAAGTCCCGCTGGTTTTCCCGGATTTTTCCACAAAGGTTTTAATTACCAGCGCATCGCCCATGGTTACCGGGTATTTGTAATCGATTTCAATGCGGCGAATCACCACCAAATAGCCGTCCCGGCGCATCTGTTCCAGGGTAAATCCTTCCTGGAACAGCGCCTCCATCCGGGCAAATTCCAAATAATTCAAATACACCGCATTATTAACATGACCGTAAAAATCGCACTCGTAACTTCGGACAGTTAACCGCGCTTCGAAAACTTTCACCTGAACAATCTCCTTTTTCTTCCGTTGATCCTGGGCCCATTTCAAAATCTAATTTACAATTCCGACCCCCAAATACCAAATAGGAGATGGAAATTTTGGGATTAGGCGCGCAAACAACACGGCAATCTCCTTTCCGAATCCGGTTCCTTTCAAGCAGGAACCGGGAAAGGGAGCAAACACTTCGTTGCAATTGGGAACGGAAAAGCGTTCTTCCCAGAAAACAACGCAATAAGTAAGAGGGTTTAAATCAGATCTTTTGGGGAAGAGCAAAATCCGCACCCCCTGCAGAAAAAGCGTCCCTGCTCCGCTGCGCCCACCGGACCTCTGGGCCTTCGTTTAGTTTGGAAGCGAAAGCGCGCTTTAAAAGCTATTTTCCGTAGCAATTTCCCGAAAAATTTATTATTATTGGCCTTCTTAAGCATTGTAAATGGAGGCAACCATGGGAATCCGCTTTACCGAAGAATATCCGGAAGTGAACGGCGCATTTAGCATGGAGGTGGAAAAAATTCTCTTTCGGGGAAAAAGTCCGTTTCAAACCATTGAAGTCATTGAGACCAAAGGCTTTGGCCGGGTGTTACTGATTGACGATCTGGTAATGCTCACCGAACGGGACGAATTTGTGTACCACGAGATGATTGCCCATGTACCGCTTTACGTCCACCCCAATCCCGGGTCGGTACTGGTTATCGGCGGAGGCGACGGGGGCACGGTTCGCGAGATTGTAAAACATCCGGAAGTTGAGAAGGTGATTCTGGTGGACATCGACCGCATGGTATCCGAGGTTAGCATGGAATACCTTCCCTCGGTAGCGAGCAAACTGCTGTCCGAAAAGGTCATCTGCCAATACGAAGACGGGGTGGCCTACGTGAAAAACACCGCCGAACGGTTCGACGTCATCATCATCGATTCCACCGATCCGATTAGTGTGGGCGAAGGGCTGTTTACGCGGGAATTTTACCGCAATTGCTACAACATTCTGAATCCTGACGGTTTGCTGGTCGCCCAGGCGGAGTCACCGGCTTACATGGCGGATATCGTTCAGGGCATCTCCCACAAACTGCACGCCGTATTTCCCAAAGTCCATTTTTACCAGGCTCACATCCCTTCTTACCCTTCGGGACATTGGCTGTTTGCCTTTGCCAGTAAACAATACCACCCGCTGAAGGATTATCGGGAGGAGAAATACCATCAGCACGCTTTGAAGCTGAAGTATTACAACAGCGACCTGCATTTTGCCGCCTTTGCGCTACCGAATTTCGTGAAGGAAATTGTCCATGTGGAATGATTTTATCATCAAACGCTCTGTTTACGAAGGGTGCACGGCTTCTTTTGAGGATGCCCGCATCGTCCTGGTGGGCGCCGGGT
>JAJRXE010000303.1 GCA_024276455.1 Calditrichota bacterium | reverse complement strand
TTCCGCCGGCGACAGCCTGGTTTCCTACGTGCTGGGAATTACCCAGGTGGATCCGATCCGTTACAATCTTTATTTCGAGCGTTTCCTGAATCCCGAACGCAGCGACCCGCCGGACATTGACCTGGACATTTGCTGGAAAAATCGCGATCGGGTGCTGGAATACGTGTACCACAAATACGGTGCCGAGCGCACCGCCATGATTTGCACTTTCACCACTTTTCAGCTCCGCTCTTCCATCCGAGATGTGGCTCGTGCGTACGGGTTTCCGGAAGACGAAATCAATGCCCTGACCAAACATCTTCCCCATTACGGCGTCCGGCAACTGACCGAAGCCATTGAACATTTGCCGGAATGCCAGGATTTAAAAGCAAATCTGGGAGTGTTTAAGCGAGTGCTGCATTTTGCTGAACGGATTGCCGATTTTCCGCGCCACCAGTCCATTCACCCGGGAGGGATTATTATTGCACCGGACAAAATTACCCATTACACCCCTTTGCAGGTAGCCGGAAAAGGCATTGTGGTGTCGCAGTACGATATGTACTCCATTGAACCGCTGGGATTGGTGAAAATGGACTTACTGGGGGTACGGTCGCTCAGCATCATCACCGACACCCTGCAGGCGGTCACTGCACTGTACCGGGCGCCGGAGGTGTCCGCCGAACCCGTTCATCCGGCGGAACCAACGCCCGCTCGCCCTCCCGAAACGCCTGACGGCACCGGGGAACTCCCCTTGCAAACAGCTGCCTCGCCTGTTCAGGCAGCGGCACCGTCGCCCCAGCACCCCCCAGAGCGCATTTACCGCTTCGATGTGCAACAGAAACGGATTGTTCCCGAACCGACCGCCAACTATCTTACCCCGGAACGGTTTCCCTTCCTGGACGAGCAAAAACGGCACCTTTCTCCGCTGGATTTGCGGGTGATTCCCGAGAACGACCCCAATGTGATTGCCCTGCTGCGCAGCGGGCTGAGCATGGGGTGTTTCCAGACCGAGAGTCCTGGCATGCGCGGGTTGTTAAAGAAAATGCAGATTGACGGGGTGGACGACGTGATTACGGCGGTTGCGCTGATTCGTCCGGGAGCCGCCAATAGCGGGATGAAAGACCTCTACATTCAGCGGCGGGCGGGGCTGCGGCCGGTGGAATATCCCCATTCGGCGCTGGAACCGCTGCTGCGGGAAACGTACGGCGGCATCATTTACCAGGAACAGGTCATGCAAATTGCCGCGGAGATTGCCGGATTCACTCTGGCCCAGGCGGATGTGCTGCGCAAAGCCATGACCAAATCGCGCAACCGTCAAACCCTGTTAAGCATGTACCAGGCCTTCCTCGAAGGCGCGCGCCGGAACGGTCTCTCCGAAGCTCAGGCCAAAACCATCTGGAAGTTTCTGGCCAATTTTGTGGGCTACGGATTCAATAAAGCCCACTCCGCCACCTACGGCACCATTGCCTATCAGACCGCCTATTTGAAGTATTACTTCCCGGTTCAATACATGACCGCCGTGTTAAACAATCAGGGTGGATTTTATTCCCGGGCCGCTTACGTGGAAGAATGCCGCCGGATGGGCATCCGTCTGCTTCCGCCGGACGTTAACCACTCCCGCCGGCAATTCACCTGCCGGGAAGATGCCATTCGGGTTGGCCTGGATGCGGTGTACGAGCTCACCGAACGCACTAAAGAACGTCTCATTCAGGCACAACGCCAGGGCCCTTTCCGGGATTTTTACGACTTTGTACAGCGGGTTCAACCCCGGGAAGGCGAGGTGGAAAATCTGATCAAATGCGGTGCATTGCGTTCCCTGGAACCCAACGAACCGCTGCTTCTGCTAAAGAACAAACTTTATTTCAAACACCGGCGCAACCGCAACCTTACCGAAGAGCTGCTGCGAGACGTGCACCTTCGCCCCTACAATCGCTACCAGCGTATTCTGAACGAACTGGAGTTGCTGGACTTTGCCGTCACCGACCATCCGCTGGCCCTGTTCGAAGACCAGGTTAATCCGGCGGAAATCACCCGCTCGGACCAATTGGAAGGCCAGAAAGGCAAACGAATTCGCTTTTTTGGTTGGCTGGTCACCAGCCGGCGGGTCAAAACTAAAACCAACGAATTCATGAAATTTCTGACTCTGGAAGATCGTTACGGTCTCTGTGAGGCGGTTCTGTTTCCAGCCGTTTACAATCGCTACGGTCACTTGCTAAAGACCAACGGTCCTTACCTGCTCACCGGTACGGTGCAGTCTCGCCTGCCCGGTGAAGCTAATCTCCTGGTCGAGGAAGTAACTCTGGTAGAACTCTCCAAAGAAGCGCTGGAAGCCAAGTTAAAACAGCCGGAAGAGCATCCGGCGTGAGGTCATGCCCCTTCTTTATTTTACCCCTGGCGAAACGGGGAAACCATCCCTACTGAGGACTCCCCTTCTTTTAAAACAGGATTAATGGCCGGGCCGGTTAACTTCAGGCAGCGATTTTGCCGGACACAAATAACTAACCGGCACTCGATCGCTAAACGATTCTTTTCTCGCTCTCCACGTCGAAAAAGTACATTCTGGAAAAATCGAACACGACCTCAATCACTTCCCCGGCCCGGTGCAATTTTTCCGGCACCATCCGCATGCAGTAGCTGTGCTCTTCCTCTCCGAAGTAGAGGAAAATCTCATTTCCCACCGGCTCAACTACATCGATCTGAATTTTCTGCGGACTACTTACATTTTTCTTTCTTTCTTCGCCCACCTCGTAAATGTGTTCCGGCCGAATACCCAGGATTACGCTCTTTCCGCTCTGCTCCTTCAACTTCGCGGCAATTTCGTCCGGCAATTCAAAACTGAACATAGGGGAGCGAAAACGCAACTTGCCGTTTTGTAGCAGTTCCCCCGGAATAAAGTTCATGGACGGACTGCCGATGAACCCGGCGACAAATTTGTTCACCGGATTATTGTAAAGATTCAGGGGGGAATCCACCTGCTGAATAATTCCGTCCCGGAGGACCACGATTTTGCTTCCCATGGTCATGGCTTCAATCTGGTCGTGGGTAACGTAAATCATGGTGGATTTTAACCGATTGTGGAGACGGTTAATCTCGATGCGCATTTGCACCCGCAATTTGGCATCCAGATTCGAAAGCGGTTCGTCGAACAGGAAGACCTTGGGTTTGCGCACAATGGCGCGTCCCACCGCTACCCGCTGACGCTGACCGCCGGAGAGGGCTTTGGGTTTACGATCCAGGAAATCTTTAATATCCAGGATTTCCGCCGCCTCGT
This sequence comes from Calditrichota bacterium, assembly GCA_024276455.1. Taxonomy (GTDB): domain Bacteria; phylum Calditrichota; class Calditrichia; order RBG-13-44-9; family RBG-13-44-9; genus JAJRXE01. The sequence goes on along the minus strand of JAJRXE010000303.1, from coordinate 6,511 downwards.
AAACCCGTTTGCGAATTTCTTCTTTCGGGTACTTCCGCAATTTCAGTCCGAACGCCATGTTGTCAAAAACCGTCATATGGGGATAAAGGGCGTAGTTCTGAAACACCATCGCAATGTCGCGGTCTTTCGGCGGTACATCGTTCACCAGCTTGCCGTCGATGTAAATTTCGCCTTCGGTGATGTCTTCCAATCCCGCAATCATGCGCAGCAGGGTCGATTTTCCGCAACCGGAAGGCCCCACCAGGACCACAAATTCTTCATCTTCAATGAAGAGATTGGCATTTTTGACCGCTTCCACATTGTTATTGTAGATCTTGGTTACATTTCTTAATTCTACCGAAGCCACGGGCACACTCCTACAAATGTTTTGTTTTTCATTTTTTCAAAATTACTCATTTCAAGCTTTCTGCTTAATCAGAATCCGCCCCAAACATCCCGTCCCACCAGATTCCAGGCCGGTTCCACCGCCCCCTAACCAACCATTACGCTCTCCGAGGGGTAATCGTAATGATAAATCTCGCGCGGGGTTGTAATGGCCAACGAAATAGTCAACGCTCCTAGCCGTCCGAAATACATGGTGGCAATGATGACCACCTTTCCCCAGGTACTCAGATCGGGGGTGATTCCGCGGGAAAGTCCCACCGTTCCGAAGGCGGAGAATTCCTCAAAAATAATGTCGAGCAGTGGCTTGGATTCCGTGAAAGACAGAATCAGAATTCCCAGGAATACGAAGGAAGTCGAAAACAGCAGAATCACCAGAGCCCGATTCAATACGGTACTGGGAATTCGTTTTTTAAACAATTCGATGCGGTTTCGCCCTCGAATAACATTCCACACACCCGCAAAAAGGATTCCGATGGTGGTGGTCTTAATGCCCCCCCCGGTGGAGCCCGGCGATGCCCCAATAAACATCAGGAGCAGGAAAAACAGCGCTGTGGGGGCGGCAATTTGACCGATGTCCACCGTATTGAAACCCGCCGTGCGGGTGGTGACCGACTGGAAGAAAGCGTTGAGGAGCTTCACGTGCCAGGGTTGTCCGGCAAGAGTGCCCTGGTTCTCCGCCAGCAGAAAAAAAGCCGTACCGGCAACCAACAAAACGGCGGTGATCAGGATCACCAGACGGGTTTGCACCCGGATGCGGCGGATTCTTCCTCCCAGTGGCGCCCGATACCCTGTTACGTTCAGCACCACCGGGAAACCGATTCCCCCCAGAATAATCAAAAATGCCAACGTCAGCACCACCAGGAAGTTTTGATTAAACTGCATAAAACTGGTAGAGTAAAGTGAAAATCCGGCATTACAAAAAGCGGACACGGAATGAAAAATGGCCGAGAAAATCCGCTCCCCCAGGTCCGGATGCAGCGAACCAAATCCAAAAAAGAAAATGACCGCACCGATGAATTCCAGCAAAAAGGTAAAAATGATGGTTGTGGAAAGCAATTTCACAATGAGGCCCATGCTCTCGTAATTTAAAATATCGGCCATCAGAGACTTTTCCCTTAAGGAGATGTTTCGCCGCAGCACAAAAGCAAAAAAAGTAGCGTAAGTCATCAACCCGAGGCGACCGATCTGGATGAGCGCCAGAATGATAAGGTGCCCCAGGCGACTGAAATGTTGTCCGGTGTCGACAACAATTAATCCGGTGACGCAGGTGGCGCTGGTGGAGGTAAAAAGGGCATCCAGATAGGAAAGGTGTTTTCCGGGCTGCACGGCTTTCGGAAGCATTAAAAGCAACGAACCGACCAGAATAATAACGAGGAAGCTGGCCATCAGAATCTGGGCAGGGTGAAACGGAAACATGGCAATACGCTGATTCAGGCGAATTCCCTGAGCAAACAGCGACAGAACAATGGAAATTTGAGCGCCGATGATGTAGAGTTTGGTGATTTCAACAATACGACGCCCGTAAAGAAATTTTCCAAACGCCTGAAAACCCACATTGCTAATAATGACCACCGTTCCCACCAGAATCACGCCAACCAATAAATAATCGAACCACCGGCTTTTCAAATAATTCCAGCGTTCTTCCGCTGCCAGAAGCTTAATGGCTGCCTGCAACACAAAAAACCAGACAATGAAAACATCGACGCGATGAATGAGATGTTTCAACGCTGCCGAAATGTAGAACCCGTATTCCGCAATTAAAGAAGCCACCGCCACGATCGAGAGTAGCACCAGAATCTGATTCAAAATGGGAATAACTTTCTGGAAGGGATGTCGGTACATATTCTCCTCAACTTTAAATCAGGTAAAAATAATCATTCTCTCGTTAAAAAAGCAAGTAACTTCAGATTTAACAACCAAAAAGACGGCAGTTAGCCTCTTATTTTCCCCCAACCTGGAATCCGAACGCCAGATTGGACGTAAAGATTCAAAGAAAGTGCCGTAAACGAGAAGAGTATTGTTTCTTTGGGTGTTTTTTCCTAATTTAAGAAAAAACGAGTGTTGGACAATGAAAGAGGCGCTTTTCTACAGACCGTTAGACGACAAACGGGTAGAGTGCTACCTTTGTCCCCGCTACTGCAAGTTAAGTCCGGGTCAACACGGATTTTGTTACATCCGCCAGAATATCGACGGAAAACTGTATTCTCTGGCATATGGTAAACCGTTTGCGGTAAACGTGGATCCCATCGAAAAGAAACCGCTTTTTCATTTCTTACCGGGTACCCGGATTTTCTCGCTGGGTACGGCGGGTTGCAACATGGCCTGTAAATTTTGCCAGAATTGGGATCTGTCGAAAGCGAAGTTTGATCAGGGGCGCTCCATCGATTTGCCACCGGAACAGGTCGTTCGGGCAGCCATTCAATACCATTCCCGGAGCATTGCCTTCACCTACAACGAACCGACCATCTTTGCCGAATACGCCATGGACACCGCCAAACTGGCTCATCCGCACAACTTGAAAACCGTGATGGTGACCAACGGTTACATTACCCAGGAAGTGATTGAAGAGGTGTACGCAGACATAGACGGTGCCAATGTTGATCTGAAAGCTTTTGACGAAGAATTCTATTTTAAGCTCACCCTCTCGCACCTGGAGCCGGTGCTGGAAACGCTTAAAAAACTTCATCAGATGGGTGTCTGGATTGAAATTACCAATCTCATGATTCCTACCAAGAACGACGATCTGACCCAGGTTACCCGGATGTGCGAATGGATCATGCGGGAATTGAGTGCCGACGTGCCGGTTCATTTCACTGCTTTTCATCCCGATTACAAGTTAACCCATTTGCCTCCCACGCCGCCTTCGACGCTGTTAAAGGCCCGTCAGCGGGCACTGGAAATCGGTTTAAAATTTGTGTACGTGGGTAACATTTTAAACGAAGAGGCTTCCAGCACTTACTGTCCGCAATGTGGCACGCTGCTCATTCGTCGAAGCTGGCACGCCACCCGGATTGTCGATCTGCAGAATGGAAAATGCGGTCGCTGCGGTGCGACGATTCCGGGAGTTTTCCGGTAATCTTTGCTGGGTTTCTTTTCTGAATTCGACGGCACCGCCCCGGGTAGCGCTCCTTTTTCCACCCGCCGGAAGCTTCCGGTACAATGCATTCCGGACATTTGAACGGACTTCTCTGCCACTTGACAAATTGCCAGGTGAAATCTGACAATCCGTCCATTTTAGAAGAAAACGTTCCTGCCCAAAGAATAAACGCAACCCATTGTTTTACAACATGTTAATCCGCCATCAAATTCTTGGCATTATATTTGTAATATTAAATAAAAAAAAACGAGAGGTGAACAATGTGGGACAGCTGGTGGAATATAAATAATTTATTTGATCAGAACATCTGGTTGCAACTTTTCTCAATCGGGGTCATCCTTATTTTGACGGGGCTACTCATTATTCTGGTCCCGGAAATCCTGATTGCGTTTATTGCGTCAATCTTTTTCCTTCTTGGCGGCGCCTTAATCTATTTTGCTTTCAGGTTGCGGCGCGAGAGGAAAAAATCGATTAAAATAAAAATAGATTACATAGATTAGAAAGGAAGGTGATCGGCTATGATTAAGATACACGAAAGTCACGAGCACATTCAAATTCCCGATACCATACCGGTTATTCCGGTACGGAACACGGTGTTTTATCCTCATCAATTCATTCCCCTGGCCATTGGTCGGGAGAAATCGTTACGGCTTATTGAATACGCCTTAAAAGAGAACACCGTAATCGGGGTAATTGCCCAGAAGGACGGCACCATCGACGATCCGGACATCGACGATCTCTACCGGGTCGGTACGGTGGCCAAGATTTTAAAGGTTATCGATTTACCGGACGGCAGCAAGAGCGCCTTCATCCAGGGAATTTCCCGTTTTGCGGTGAAGGAGTTCGTGCAGACCGAACCGTTTTTCAAGGCTCGCATTGAAGTAATTCCCGACGTTTATCCGGAAGAAGAAGATTCCGAGAAAGTTTCCATTGAAATTGAAGCGCTGGCGACCAATCTGAAGAACCTTTTCCAGAAGGCGTCCGATCTGGCGCCGGAAATTACCGCCGAACATCAGGGATTGATTGCCAATTTGTCCGATCCCTCTGTTCTGGCGGACATGGTGGTGGCTTTTGCGAACATTCCCATTCCGGAAAAGCAGGAAGTGCTGGAAATTGCCGATGTGCGCGAACGGTTGAAAAAGGTAACCTATGCGTTCAATAAATATCTGCAAGCGCTGGAGTTAGGGAAGAAGATTCAGAGCGAGGTGCAGGACGAGATCAACCGCGGTCAGCGGGAGATGTACCTCCGCCAGCAGCTCAAAGCCATTCAGAAAGAATTAGGCGAGTACGAAGAAGGCAGCGATGTGGGCGAACTGCGTAAAAAAATCGAAGAAGCCAATCTGCCGGAAGAAGTACGCAAAGTGGCGGAGAAGGAGCTGGATCGGCTGAGCCGCATGCATCCGGCTTCGGCAGAATACACGGTTTCGCGAACCTACATCGACTGGCTGGTGGAGCTTCCCTGGAACAAGAGCACGGAAGATAATCTGGACATTGAAGCGGTGCAAAAAAAGCTGGACAGCGACCACTACGGTCTGGAAAAAGTAAAGACACGGATTTTGGAATACTTAGCGGTCCGAAAATTGAAGAATGACATGCGCGGTCCGATTCTCTGCTTCGTGGGACCGCCGGGAGTGGGAAAAACCTCCCTGGGTCGTTCCATTGCCGAAGCGCTGGGCCGCAAATTCGTGCGCATTTCCCTGGGTGGCGTCCGCGACGAAGCGGAAATCCGGGGGCACCGACGCACCTACATCGGGGCGTTACCGGGCCGGATTATCCAGGGAATTAAGCGGGCCGGTTCCAACAATCCGGTTTTCATGCTGGACGAAATTGACAAGGTCGGTACCGATTTCCGCGGCGATCCTTCCGCTGCGCTATTAGAGGTACTCGGCCCGGAACAGAACAACTCCTTTAGCGACCACTACCTGGAAGTACCGTTCGATTTGTCCAAAGTGATGTTCATTGCCACGGCGAATATGCAGGACACCATCATTCCGGCCCTGCGCGACCGCATGGAGATCATCGAGATTCCAAGCTATGTGGAAGAGGAAAAGATCGAAATCGCCAAACGCTTCCTGGTCCCCAAGCAGATTAAAGAACACGGTTTAAAACCGGAACAGATTGAATTCACCGAGGAAGCGCTGCGCACGATTATTAACTCTTACACCCGGGAGGCCGGAGTCCGCAATCTGGAGCGGCAAATTGCCGCCATCTGCCGGGCCGTGGCAAAGGAGGTGGCCTCCGGAAAAACCGAACCGACCAAAGTTACCAAGGAGTTCGTAAAGAAAGTCCTTGGACCGGAGAAGTATTACAGCGAGGTGGCGGAGCGGATCGATAAACCGGGCATTGTTACCGGTCTGGCCTGGACGCCGCAAGGTGGCGACATTCTGTTCATCGAAGCCACCAAGATGCCCGGAAAAGGTAATCTGATTTTAACCGGTCAACTGGGCGATGTCATGAAGGAATCGGCGCGAGCGGCCATGAGTTACATACGGGCGAATGCGAAAGAATTCGGTTTACCGGAAGATTTTCATGAGAAGTACGACATTCGCATCCACGTGCCAGCCGGTGCGATTCCGAAAGATGGTCCGTCTGCCGGAGTAACCATTTACGCGGCTCTGCTCTCGTTGCTGACCGAGAAGAAAGTCCGCAACGACATTGCCATGACCGGCGAGATTACCCTGCGGGGTAAAATTTTACCGGTGGGCGGTATCAAAGAGAAAGTGCTGGCGGCACATCGGGCGGGAATCCGAACAGTCATTCTACCGCAACGCAATAAATCCGACCTGGTGGAAATTCCTGAGTCGGTCAAAAAGGAGATGAACTTCATCTTCGTTAAAAACATTGACGAGTTAACCGAATACATTTTTGAAGATAAGAAAAAAGAGAAGAAAAAATCTTCCCGGAAAACATCGCCCAAAAAAGAATTGAAGGAACCGGTGGAAACGAGCTTGCCAGCTTAACGACGAAGAGAGAAAGGTGGGTGATGCCATATGGATCCGAAAAAGGATTATTACAAAATTTTGGGAGTAA